>JBGCDP010000062.1:0-16166 GCA_045105475.1 Anaerolineae bacterium | reverse complement strand
GGGTATTTTGGATAACGGCCGGCCGATATTGCCATGCAGGCAACGGCTCAGGAGAAGCAGGCTCGAATTCTAGATTGATAGTTGAAAATTTTTGTTGGATGGCTGTGACAGTTTCGGCTCCCTCTGTCATTTTGGGGATTGTGTCTAGAAAGACACGATTGATCGCTTGTTGTAAAGCGCTCGCTGTGATCGCCATTAATCGCTAATTTAGAGCGAGCAAGAACAGGCTGTTTCGCGAGCGACTATTGCCCATCAACAATGGAACGGCCGCCACGGCTAAACCGATCACTGAGAACAAAGCTGCAATTTGAAAGTCGTTTGTGGACCCGAACAAAGCCAAGTTATCAAAAGATATAAAGGAAAACATGTCCCCGGCCGTCCCTGACCAAATCAAGAGCAAAATTATGCCTGCAATAGAAGCTGCCAAAGCTGGCACAAAGTCCAACCAGTTCAATAAGCGGAACGGCTCTGGTGCAACCACAGGTTTCGGCTCAAGCCGAATAGCTGCCATCGTGCGAGATGTAAATCCGGCTGGAAGTGGATCTGGCCCTAGCTGATCTAACATCGCATCTAATCGGTTATCTAGTTCGTTTTGTTCCATTTCAAATTCAGACATATTCTTTCACCGACGATTCATTTTAATTACAGGTTCAAATGAAAAGTCAAAATCGTCACCTAGTCAACCTTTGAACCACCTAAAAAGGCAGTTATTTATTAGGGTTGACCAACCCAACGTGATTCTAAACGTTCTTTCAACATTTTTCTAGCCCTAAAGATACCAGTCTTAACTGTCCCTAAAGGCAAATCGGTGATTTGAGCAATTTCTGCGTAGCTCAAATCCTGTACGTGACGCAAAACGACTAATAATCGATAGCTCTCGGGGAGCGTATCAATCACATCTTTTAATTCCGCCTGCTGTTCTGCTCGAATAATCTGCTGCTCCGCCCGTGGTGCTTTATCAGAAAGCATACCAGCGGCCGAGCCTGCATCATCAGGGTCAAGCGCAGCAAGCTCTTGCTTTAGCTTAGGGAGCCGGTT
Organism: Anaerolineae bacterium; assembly: GCA_045105475.1. Lineage (GTDB taxonomy): Bacteria > Chloroflexota > Anaerolineae > Promineifilales > Promineifilaceae > WTJY01. The sequence continues at coordinate 15,128 of JBGCDP010000062.1, read as the reverse complement.
GTAACATAAATTGGTTGCAATCCGATAGAGCCACGTGCGAAATTGCGAGTCACCGCGAAATTTATCTATGCTACGCCAAGCACGGATAAACGTCTCTTGCGCTAAATCTTCAGCTTCTTGTGCATCTGACAGCAAACGATTGGTCAATGTGTAGACGTAGCGTGCGTGTTGATTCACAAGCGCTTCAAACGCTCGCGTGTCTCCCGCTTTTGCTCGGTTTACTAAGATTGATTCCGAAGTCATACAGTCAGATTCACAGTTTTTGATTTTAGATTGCCGCTTATTTTCGACACCTACATTCTATTAGAGCATGTTTTTTAAAAAAAGTTTCACGAGTTTCAAAACCTGTAGCGGGGGTTGCGAAGTGAAGAGGTAGCGAAGTTAATATCTGCATCAATTACTTTCTTCGCTACTCCGCCACCTCAAAACTTCGCTACTTTCTGAATTGATGAAACTTTTTTTGAAACCCTCTGTCTAAACGAGTGTAGTTGATAAAAAACAAAATTAATTTGCTCCTTTGCGAAATAAAAAGAACAAGCGGTTTGCAAAGAGCATTCTCAATTTAGAGAGGTGATTGTTATGGAAGAAATCACAATTCCATTTATGGTGATGTTTATTGTAGCGGCCGGAGCAACGGTTGTAAGTCGCTTTTTCAAACATCGCGAAATTATGCGATACGCACGGCAGGGAATGTACCCACCGTATCAGCTAACCGGCACAAAAGCGCCTTCTAAATCAATGAAGAAGGGGATCAACACGGCGGCCGTCGGTTTAGGTCTGTCATTAGGCCTTTCATTTATTGGAGACGGCCCTTGGATGATTGCAGGACTTATTCCATTATTTATTGGATTAGGTTTGATGGTGATCGGCTGGATGGAGATGCGTGCAGACTCTGGTACAGGCGAACAACCGGCCGACTGGCCAGATGAACCACTTCCGGCCGAAAAACAGCCGAGTGACCTGTAACCCGTATTTAACTTTTTGTAGTTGCATGCAACGGCAGATGGGTTGATTCACGACGACAGACGGTCCCTTAACAGGACAGAATCATCCCCACCATGTCAATTGAATTGACACGAAAGTCAGCTTAATTGACACCGCTATTCTCCTCACAGAGTGGCATTGGACTCTAAGGTATAGGGGTAATTGTGACTGGTTACCCCTATACCCTCCTTTTAAAATTATTTATTAATGAATAGAGACGACCCACGTTCCGGTTTTATTATTTACGGATGGCTGACAGCCATCTCCATACTATTGGTAGCCATGGTTTTATTTGCCACCATTGGAGAAATGTCGCTGGAACTAAATCGTGGGGGATTGGTGATCGAATCTAAAATTATCGTCTCGCCCAAGAATGAATGGCAAACCACACTATTTGCGCTCGCTGGGCTATCAACCATAGGCTATTGGAGTTGGTTCTGGAGCCGGTACTTTTTACCAATCCCGCCTAAATTTTAAACTTTCTTCTGATTTACGTATCCTTCGATAGACTCAGGGAACGTAAATACTCTTTTAAATATTTTTGAAACATATTCAAAAATCCCTTTGCCGTGGGTGGCACAACTCACACATTTTCCTTTCGAACAATTGGATTAACCCGTGTCACTCACGGCAAAGTTTTCGGTTAGATTAGGCAATTCAGTAAAGCGAAGGAACCATATTCAAAATTGTTCAATTCATAGGGTAAGCACCTACATGTAACGCAAAAATGTTTCAGGGTCATTCAAAAAATCCCGAGTCAACGTCACATGTTCCAAACTGTCCCAGCCTACTTCCTCCACTTTCCCCCCATCAAAACTTAAAATCTGCGCTCCCGGGTAAGCCATTAAAATCGGCGAATGCGTAGCGATAATAAATTGAGCCTTTTGCGTTTCAACCATCTCTTTGAGCAAGCCTAAAAAGCCCAATTGGCGGATGGGTGAAAGCGGTGCTTCTGGCTCGTCGAGCAGATAGATGCCGTTTGGTACGAACCGATTCTGAAATAACATTAGAAAGCTTTCCCCATGAGATTGGCTATCTAGACCATCGCCATAGCGACGTTTCAATGCAGCAAGCTCTTTGTAAATAGGTCCAAGCTGTAGTCCACGAGCATAATCGGTCCGGCCGCTTGCGTCATACTCTTCTTTAATCCGCACTTCGTCCGCTTTTAGATCAGCCTCTAATTGTTGGATGCGTTTTGCAAAGCCGAAAAAGTCTTCGGCCCGCAAAAAGAAGCCATTTCGATTGCGTACCGTCCACGTCAGCTTTAAATAGTCTGCCAACGGCCGTACTGAATCCAATGTAGAGTCTGAGCGCAATGGCTCACCACCCACGGCCGGAATATCAACCGCACATGCCAACCCCTCGATCAGTGTCGATTTCCCCGAACCGTTCTCCCCGACTAAAAATGTAACGGGTGCGGTTAGTTCGATTGATTGAAGTGACTGCACGGCCGGAATACCAAACGGGAACGTTCGGTCAAGTTCCGCCGGAATCGGTTTAAGTGCTATTTCTCGAAGATGGAGCATTAGGTTTCTAACCACCACATTATATGGTTAGTCACATTTTCCCAGCTATTCGAAATACGGTCCACTTTAGATTGAATCAGGCGAAAACTTTCTCTAAAAACCTCGCTTTTGGAATCTCTTTTACCGCTTGTGCTAGCTGCTTCATTTCAAAAGGTGTATCAGCCATTTCAGCTTGAGGCGCATGTATATAGTATTTCCAAAAACGCCAATAGGCGGTTGCAACGGCCGCATATTCAACAAATAGTTGCAAAGCTACTTTTTCACAATCATCCAACAGCTGCACTTGTTCATAACCATTCAGCAAAGCCCGTGCCTTATCAAGATCAATATTGGTCCCTTCGGCGCACAATCCGACAATCCCCATGCCCAAGTCAAATACTCGATAGTAATGGCACGCCTCCTCAAAATCAATAATCGCTTTAAACGTTGCCCCCTCAAACAAAACATTATCAGCAAAACAATCTCCATGAATCAGCGCAAGTGGTAAATCTAGAGGGATATTCTGCGTTAAATAGTCACATTGCTGGCTCAACCATGATTCAAATTGAGGATGAACATTTTTCCCAATGACAGTTGCAAATACCTCAAGCCCATAGGCATGTTGTTTAGGTAAGAAGCCTGGTGCAGAAATTTGATGTAGCTCGGCCAGTGCAACACCTATCTGGCCGATCATTGCTTCATCAAGTGTTGTGCACGTAGATCCAGTAATAAACTTTTTTACCATCACCGGTTTGTTATCACAATTAGGCAGATTCTGTTGTGAAATTAAAGGCCTTAGACGGGTCGTTGGAAAGTCTGCGTCTGCCAGTAACAATAATAGCTGCCCCAGTTGAGTCACATAATCCCCTGTTTTATCATCAAAAACGGTGAGCACGTGCCCCCCATGATTGGTTTTTAGAGAATAACTTGAATTACTAGCCCCCCCATCAATGGGGAAAAAATCAACCAATGTCAGGTCAAATTGACAGATTATTTCTCGAATATCAGAGGACTCTAATTGTGTATATCTGGCCATATTTATCGATTGTCTAGCTATGAGAGAAGTAGATAGGCACCTTCACTAAATCTATTTATTAGCAATGTGGTGTGACGCAGTGGCTTTACTGACCACACCTTTCTTCGATTTTTAGAGTGATAGCTCCAAACCGGGGTTGTGGTTGTAACCAATCACCAAAACATCCCGAATTCCCTGTCTCTTTGGATCAGTCGGGTAAATCGAACTAACACCATGCATTACATGAGGGTCCCACACCAGAACCGAATCCATCGGTTGGCTCAGAGTGAGGCTTGCCAATGGGTTACGCTGATTGTCATAAACAGAATTGACCCCACCACTCACATTATCACGACGAACCAAATAGATTGCGTTAAAGTCATCATCGTCATGATGAATTCCTTCCGGCGTTGGTTCACCCAACTCTGCTTCGCTTGACACAATTCGAAATTGATGGACATCAATCTCCCACGGATTCTCAAACATCTCATCAGTGACGGGGAATTGACGAAAGGTAAACTTGATCAATTCATGCAAAAACTGATTGGTTCCCGTCTCTTCCTCTAAATAGGCAAATTGCCGGTCGATACCACCTGCATAACTATTTGTTTCAGCAGATTGAAAATATGGGGCTGGTGGTAAAAGGCGTAAATCCCCACTTGCTGGATGCCAATAAAACAAACCAAAGCGGCGCAAACGATAACTAGCCCCATCTCGTAAATAATTATCGGCCTCTAGGTTGTTCCAACTCGCCCATAGTTGTTCTTTATCCTGAGAAAGTTCAGGGGCAATCATCAGCTCATTCGCATCCATCAGTGCGAATTTCTTTTCCTCAAGTTCCGGCCGAATAGACCGTTCTATAGTCATCAAATTCAATGTTAAATCTCCTTTTAATTAGGTATCAGCAAACTAATCACTTGAGACGAATAAAGGGCAACGATTAAGCATCCTCAAGAGATACTCTGTTACTTGCAAGCTTATATAGTCAATTAAAAGCACATCTCTAAGGCGATGGCGATCTGAAGAAGTCTGCAGGCTCACTGTCACAGCAAATCAATCACAATATGTAGAGCTCTCCTATTTTAGGCATTGAACCAAATCACTTTACGGAAGAATTCTTAGGATCAGTAATGAATTTAGAAAACTTTACAAGCTTGACGATTAGCCCTCTGCTCACCAAACTTGCAAGGTTCATTTGAAAGGGCTGGTTTTAATCGACTAGGCCACCTGTCTTTTTACCAGCCTTTTTATCTCTTTTCGCTTGTTTTTTTTCTTTAGCAGTTTTGGCGGGCTTTTTCTTCGAATCTCTCTTCTTTGAATCTTGACCTTTGCTCATGATTTTTCTCCTTTAAATAATTCTTTGATTTAGGGGCTCAAACTAGCAAGCCAGTCATTTCGATTTCTATCGACCAATACTCTTATCTCGCAACAAAATCAATGTCGCATACAAAAACCTTCCCCGAGGAGCAGGTGCCGCAGCATTGTTCAAAAAGTTAGCCGCTTTTTAGAAACGGATGGTTCGTTAGAAATCCAGCTGCTGCGCACTCAAACAGAATTCGCGCGACGATGCTCTAACCAAACAAACAATTTTCTATTTAGTTGATATTTTCTAATTGCTAAACAGTAATGTTAGATAATCACTGTTGTGTCAAATGTCAGTGTCGGGGTAAAAGTTGAAGGCTTGCAATTTTACTGACATTGTTTCGAGGATGATAAGCGAATATATAGTGAAGCCTGTTTTAAAACAAGGCATCACCAAGCACTCTTAGGTTGGGGATTGCAGGCTATCTATGGTGAAGAAATATATGCGCAGGTCGGCCGGAATCGATTTAAGGACTATCTCTCAAAAGTGAATCAATTGATCATCAAAAGTCTAATACCCTTTACTAACTTCACGATACCAAATTCTAATCCCTTGATACCAATGAGTTGGATTATGCCCCTCGGTATAAACACCTTCTTGGCTTTTAGGAGATTCCTTAACAACATGATATTGAGGAATCAGAACCGTTTCTATATTGACTACCTCTACGGGGGTACTAGCGGCCCAATTATTAGCAACTTTAACGACAGCATCAAAACTGTCTGCGGCACGCACAATTCCTAATAGGCTACTGTTTGTCACATTTGGAAAAAAGTCTTTATATTGAATCATATTAAATATCTCAACTCTTTGGTGCTCGAATGATATATGCCTGTTTCTCATCGCTTGAGAAACCGCAAGATCGATAAAATGCATGTGTCGATTCTTCTGTAGAACTGGTCATCAGCATAACCTTATAACACCCCACAGCCCACGCTTGTGACACAGCATGTTTGATCACCTGCTTCCCAAAACCTTGGCCGCGTACAGCCTCCTCTGTTACCACGTTTTCAATTAGAGCATAAGGTTGTGCTGAACGAGTTAGATTCGGAATCACATTTAAGTAACAGCTAGAAACAATCTGCCCGGCTGATTCTAGTACAAAGAGATGTAAGCCATCTTGCTTAAGAATCTGGTCAAACACAGCTTGATCGCGGCCGTTATCTAGAACTGGGTCATCAGGGTTTAGCTGACGGTACAATCGCATTATCGCAGCCATATCCCTAGCAGCTGCTTCTCGCAAAACCATATCCATTGGTTCACTTAACCTATCTGTACGGGTGCCCTTTGTGTATACCCAATAACAAAAACGCCCCACTTTCGTGGGGCGCTAAAACTCTTTTCTCAATTATCTAAAAGAATCAACTAACCACCAGCTAAAGCTGTTGTAACACTTTCTATTGCTGGATTAATCTGAGTCGTTACCAGATCAGCAACTGTGCTGTCCATCGCGGCGAACCAAGGTGATGAATTGACACCGATCCAAACGATGAATACGAGGAAAGAAAGCATAATCGCCATCTCACCACCATTCATCTCACGAAGATTACGATTCTCTTCTTTGTCGAGTTCTCCCATAAATACACCTTGGTACATTTTAAGGAGGTAAACGGCCGCTAGAATCACACCAGTGGTTGCAAATGCAGTATAGATCCAAGGCTGGCCACCATCAACGGCCAATGCCGTTGATCCCATTGAGCCCAATAAGATCGAGAACTCACCAACAAAGCCATTTAAGCCGGGAAGTCCCATTGAAGACAAACTTACAACAAGCGAGAGGACTGCGAAAATCGGAATTGATTTCCACAAACCACCAAATGCGCTGAGCTCACGGGTGTGGCGTTGCTCGTAAACAAATCCAACGATGAAGAACAATGCACCGGTACTTAGACCATGATTCACACCCTGTAGAATCGCACCTTGGATACCGATCTCGTTAAGAGAGAAGATACCAAGCATCACGAAGCCAAGATGGGAAATCGATGAATAAGCAACAAGCTTTTTAATGTCTGTTTGTGCAAATGAAACGATCGCACCGTAGATGATACCGATGATTGCCAACACTGCGATAATCGGTGCAGCTTTTACAGATGCTTCTGGGAACAATGGCAAGTTGAAGCGAGTGAACCCGTAGGTACCCATTTTCAACAATACACCGGCCAAGATGATAGAACCGGCCGTAGGTGCTTGTGTATGCGCGTCAGGTAGCCACGAATGGAATGGAAATACGGGTACTTTGATCGCAAACGCAATTGCAAAGCCCCAGAACAACCAAGAGTTCGCAGACCATAAATCGTTTTGAGCGATGAGCTGTGGCAAGTTGAACGTTTCAGCCTGAATCCCCATGTAAAGGATGGCTAGAAGCATTAACAACGAACCGGACATCGTATACAGGAAGAATTTAAGCGATGCGTAAACGCGATCTTTTCCACCCCAGATTCCGATCAAGAAATACATCGGTACGAGAGTGAACTCCCAGAAGATGTAGAACAAGAACAAGTCTTGAGCAAAGAAAACACCCAGCATACCGGTCTCAAGCAGCAGCAAGAAAATATAGTATTTCTTAACCTGATCTGTGATCATGTGCCATGAAGCACCGATAGCCAGCGACATAATGAAGGTCGTTAATCCCAAGAAAAGTATGCTTAACCCATCAATACCAACGTGATAAGTAATACCTAAGGCTGAGATCCATTCAAATTTATCTTCAAGCTGAAGGGCGGCCTGACCGCTATCATACATGCCAACCATGATGATAATTGAAAAGACAAGAGCAACAGCAGCAACGCCATTCGCAACGACTTTAATTGACTGCACGCCTTCTTCGCTGTCATCTTTCATGAACAGCAGGATGCCAACCCCAACCAGTGGGATTAACATCAAAATTGTTAGAACTAGAGAGAAAGAGCTTTCCATTGGAACTCCTGAACTAGCTGACCGTTAGGTTCAGCCATTATCCTGCGAAAATAAAGTAAACGACTAAAGCCGCTACACCAATAAATAGACTTAAGGCATAGTTGCCCACGTTACCAGTCTGAATTTTACGTAATTGACCTGATGCTGCCCGGATAGTCCGGCCGACACCGTTCACGATTCCGTCAACCCCATGAGGGTCAGTCACAGTTGCAAATAAATCAGCAACCGTAATAAACGAATCACGAATAAGATTGTTGTGGAAATAATCGTGCCAGAAATTCCAATCGATTCGGTCTGCCAATATTGCGGTGGGTTTAAATATTCTTTCAACCCATCCATTCATCAAAAGTGAGTCTACCGGTAGTGATTGGAAGAAAGACCAAACACTTCCCACAACTGGAATCTTTTCCAGAGGATCTTTTTCAAATGGATCTTTAGCTGACCAACCGCGAAAGACAACGAACCAAGCAAGTAAGATTGCACCCACTGCAATGACCGTTGATCGAATCGCAACACTAAAGTTAAGCGTTGTTGGCCAATGCGGCATCTTGAGTAACCCTTCTTTTTCAGTTAGCTCATATGACTCAATAGAGTGCTCAAGCCAGTGCTCGAGTGCCAATGTTGGGAATCCGCCAGATGATTCATCTTCGGCTGCAACGACGAGAGCCTGCCCACCGGCAAACGCATGTCCATCATCAGCTGCGCCACCAATCTCGATTTTTGGTAAGTTAAGCAGCCCACCCAAAATCACTAGAATCGACAGAACAACGAGTGGAAAAGTCATGTAGTTATTGCTTTCAGGCACATGCTCAACTGCTTCGTGCCGTGGTTCCCCAAAGAAAACCATCTTCACTTGGCGTGTCATATAGAAGGCCGTACAGAAAGCGGCAATAGCAAGAACGATCCCAACAAAAGCGAAGACCCATCCTTCTTTCGGATTGTCTGCCACAGTTGCTAAGATTTCATCTTTTGACCAGAAACCTGCGAATGGGAAGATACCGGCCAATGCCAATGATCCCACCATGTAAGTCCAGAATGTGATCGGCATTTTGGTCCGCAAGCCACCCATCGTACGCATGTCTTGTGGGTCAAAATCATCATGATGGTCTTCACCAGGATGCTCGTCGTGCCCATCTCCATGACCGTCGTCACCATGATGATCATGCAAATGATGATGACCGTGCTCCATACCGTGAATGATTGAACCAGATCCCATGAACAGCAACGCTTTAAAAAATGCGTGTGTAATCAAATGGAACATTCCGGCGATATAAGAGCCCATACCCACTGCAGCGATCATAAATCCAAGCTGACTGACAGTTGAATAAGCCAGTACTTTCTTGACATCATTTTGGGTAAAGGCGACCAAACCAGCATAAAGTGCGGTTAGTGCCCCTACAATCGCAACGAGATTAGGTGTTGAAATACCGGCGAACAAATGACCGTCTGAACCAGAGGCCCGTACAATTTCGAAAAGAACGTTGCTACGAGTAATAAGGTAGATACCAGAGGTAACCATCGTAGCCGCATGAATCAATGCAGAAACCGGCGTAGGGCCCGCCATCGCGTCTGGCAGCCAAATGAAGAGTGGTAGCTGAGCCGATTTACCGGCCGCACCCACCAAGAAGAGGAAGGTAATCCACTTGAGTACTGCACCAAGTGCAACAGGATCTTCAAGCCAGAACAGGTCGACTGGTGCACCTGAGCGGAACATCTCAATGGCACTTTCAAAGACGCCTTCAAACTCCATCGTCCCGAAGACCCAGAAAGTAAGAGACATCGCCAAAATCATGGCAAAGTCACCCACACGGTTGGCGACAAATGCTTTGCGGGCCGCCATTGAATTCTTCCAGCCAATGCCACCTGGCTTGCCGAACCAAAATCCAACGAGCAAGAACGAGCAAAGACCAACCCCTTCCCATCCGACAAAAAGCATCAGATAGCTGTTGCCTGTGACCAGGATCAACATAAAGAAGAGGAAAAAGTTTAAATAAGAAAAGAACCGGGCAAAATCTTCATCCCCATGCATATACCCAATGGCATAAATGTGAATCAGCGAACCAACGCCGGTCACAACCAAAAGCATCGTTGATGACAATGTATCAAAATACATCGCCCAGCGAATATGAAACAGCCCATCCTGAATATTAATCCAATCGAATAATGGCACTGTTTCAGCATGGTGTCCGTTGGCTTGAAGGCTAAGGAAGATCAGAACTGAAATGCCAAAAGTAGACAGTGACATTGCAGTACCGATATACCCAACCCATTTTTCGCCAACTTGAGGATCAGCTTTTACAAACGGAGCGGTAAGCCAACCGTTGATAACTACCCCAATCAAGGGTAATACTAGTAATAGTGGTGCGAGTCCAAATGCGTTCATAGTTTAGTTCGCTATCCTTTTAGTAGGTTGACCTGTCCGATGTCGATTGATTTCTTCGACTGGAAGATCGCTACAATCAGCGCAAGACCCACGGCAACTTCGGCCGCAGCCACTGTCATAACAAAAAAGACCAAAACCTGACCCGATGCATCACCCAAATGATGGGAAAATGCGACAAGCAGCAGATTGGCAGAGTTAAGCATCAGCTCAACAGACATAAAGATGATGATCGCATCGCGGCGTAACAAAACGCCCAATGCCCCAATCGTAAAGAGAATGGAGCTTAACGCCACATACCATTCAATCGTTACCGTTGAAAGATCCATAAGATTACGCTTCCTCCATTCTTTCTTTCGCCGTCAGTTTGCGACTCATCACATACAAGCCCACAACAGCTACCAACAATAAGATGCCGGTAACTTCAAATGGGAAGATAAAGTCTTCAAACAAAATAATTGCGAGCGTACGTGGGCTAGTATTCGCGGCAGCAGCTGGTGCTGGTGCGCGATTTGCAATTTGTGTTACGGCTGCAATGAATGATCCAATTACGAGGACGGCACCCACAACTGCAGTAGTTATCTGCCCTGTTGTTGTGCCCAACACCCCGACGCTCTCTTCTGCCCCCAAAAGCATGATGACAAAGAGAAACAGAACCATAATCGCCCCGGCATAGACCGTAATCTGCACGGCCGCCAAGAATGGCGCATTTAAAATCAGATAAAACACGGCGATAGCCGCAAAGTTTAAAATCAAAAACAATGCGCTATGAACCGCGTTTTTACTGGTTAGCATCGATATAGCAGCAAACACTGATATCGTTGCTAGAATCAAAAATAATACTGGACCACCCATAAGGTTTTTCCTGAACTTGGGAGTTTAGATGCAAGAGTTCAACACACGAAAAAGAGTAGAAGTCCTTAAACAAAGGATCTACTCCTTTTTATTTTCTTGCCTTTATCTTTTTAACTGGGGGAAATCTTCCCTTTTCCTTTTCTTCTTTAAGTGGGAAACCCACTAATCACTCAGTAATAGCTATTTCGGGTCTGCCATGTCTGGAATCGCCCGATCAAATGTACCGGGTTCAACCTGACGAGGTGAACCATCTTGCCCTTCTGGTGGCTTAACGATCAACATCTCTTTGGTGTAAATCGCGCTAGCCCGATCATAGAATGACAGTTCATAGTTATTTTCAAGCACAATCGCTTCAGTTGGACACGCATCTTCACAAAATCCGCAGAAAATGCAGCGAAGCATATTAATCTCGTAGGTGCTTGCGTACCGCTCACCTGGAGAGAAGCGAACATCGTCGTTGTTTTCAGATGCTTCAACAAAAATCGCATCAGCCGGACATGCGGCTGCGCACAAAGCACAACCGATACATTTTTCCAAGCCGTTGTCATAACGTTTTAGCTCATGACGGCCTTTAAAACGATAGCGCGTCGGCCGTTTGATTTCCGGATACTGAATTGTGACAGGGTCTTCGAACATGTGCCGAAACACAATCCCCATCCCACGCATTAATTCTTTGATACCTTCTAACATAGTGTTTTTCTTCGATTATTGAGAGGTTAAACTCAAATAATTTACTAGTTATCCGCCAAAGCCTGCCGTAATAAAATCAAACACGCCTTCTTCAGCCAAAACAATAAAGATACCTGTTACAACAACATTCAAAACCGCAATTGGCAACAGAGTCTTCCAACCAAGATCCATCAACTGGTCATAGCGCAACCGTGGCCATGAAGCCCGAATCCAGATCATGATAAACAGGCCGAACAAAATTTTAAGAATCAAGTAAACAGGACCCAGCAATGGAGCCACTTCAAGGAATGGACCATGATAGCCACCCAAGAAAAGTACAGCCCAAATCGCACTGAAGATAATCATCTTCATGTATTCCGCCATCATAAACATAGCGAAACGCATACCCGCATACTCAACGTTATAACCGGATGACAATTCCTGTTCAGCTTCAAGCAAGTCAAATGGTGCCCGTTGCAATTCAGCTAAAGCACCAATGTAGAAAACAATCGCCGCGATGGGTTGCAAAAAGATAAACCAAGCTGAATCAATCTGTGCTTGAACAATATCGTTCAAGTTCAGTGAACCTGCGATCATCACAGGAATCAACAAGGTCAAACCAAGTGATAGCTCGTAGCTAATCATCTGAGCCGTTGAGCGAATGCCGCCCAAAATCGCATATTTTGAATTAGAAGCCCATCCAGCAAGAACAACACCGTAAACTTCAATAGATGTAATCGCTAAAATAAACAGGAGCGCAATGTTTAAACCGGGCGCAATCGCCAAATATTCGTACTTGCCTAAATAATCTGGAAGCAATTCCCATAACCAAGGCACCTTGGGTGCCCAAGGGATGACGGCCAAACTAAACACGGCTGGAGCTACGGTCAACATCGGAGCCAAGTTATAGATAACCGGGTCAACATGGCTGGGAGTCAAGTCTTCCTTTCCGAAGAGCTTCACAGCATCAGCCAATGGCTGCATGACACCGCCCAACAACCGTCGTTCTGATTTCCCACGACGTGGGATCGGAATATATCCAGCCCGATTTGGCCCTACTCTCACCTGCATACGTGCGAGAAGTTTCCGCTCAAGTAGCGTCGAGTAGGCAAATCCGGTAATCACAACAAATGTGATAATCCCGCCAACTGCGAGTGCTTGTAATGCGATAGTACCTGCTATACCCATAAGATTAGTACCTACCTAAATTAGCCTTTTGTAATTTCCGCATCGATGACACCAGCCACATGTGGCACACCGTTCAACAACGCCACGCCTTGAGGAGCAACACCATTAACATACGCTTCAAGCGTCATCGTTTCACCATGTACACGAACTTGAACTTCGTCACCTGTTGCAATGCCGTTTGCATCTGCTTCATTGATCATGATGCGTGGGGTTGCCATACGTGTCGATAATAGTTCTGAGTGGTTAAGCATGCTACCGGCCGTATAAAGCGAAGCCGTCCGCACGGTTGCAATACCGCTGACATTGGCTGTTTTTACATCCGGCATGTCAAATGCTTTTACGCCACCATTAGTGGCGCCGTCACCAGCTTCCGAAGAAGCCGCCCACTGCTGCCCAAGACCGTGTTTGTTTTCGTATGAATTTCCGCCGTAGTAGAGGTCCGCACCACCTACATCGGGGTATTGTTTTTCAACTTGAGCCAATGAACGGTAATCCATTGAGCCATATTGTTTTACGTTGGCAGCAATTCCTTTCTTGAAGACAAGGCTTGCTGCGAATGGAGCTTTTGCTCCGCCCATTTTTTCGCTAAGCTGGCCAACAATCTGCCAGTCAGCCCGGCTTTTGCCAATTGGTGCGATGGCTGGATAGTAACGTTGAACCCGACGTTCACCATTGGTGAATGTTCCGTCACGCTCTGCCCAACTTTGAGCTGGCAAAACCACATCGGCCAATTTTGCAGTTGCGTTCAAGAACAGCTCTTGAACAACCATGAAGCCGATGTTTTCCCGGCCGGTCATCAACCCATCACCCACAGGATCAGCTCCCATGATGTAAAGGGCTTCAGCACCATCAGAGTAAATCTCAGCGGCCGACTTGCCCGCTTTTTCTGCTGCAACATAACCAGGGCCATAAGCTGGGTTGATTCCCATATCCCATGCACCCTGTGTGTTGTTGTGTGGCCAGACAGCGACTAAACCATTGTTCGCTTTGCCAACATTTTTATTGATGAGAAGTGTATTACCCAAAATGCGAGCAATTGATCCCGTCTCTTCGTAGGTCAACCCTTCAAAACCGTAGAAAGCGACAACATTTTCAGCTTCAGAGATCGCTTTAGCAACAGCTGCAACGCCACCTTCACCGGCAGAGTCAGACATTTTAACCCCGTTGAGCAATGCTCGTGCGGTGTTAATTGCATCCCCAGGTTTGTACATGACAGATTCAGTTGCAACTTGGTCTAAACGGGTTTGACGCACGTTGAAGGTGAACACTTTCGCGCCACGTTGTGCCGCTTGCTTCACCCGCAACCACCAGATTGGCGCTTCTTCATGTAAGTCGCTGGCGAAAACGATGATCGCATCCCCGTTCCCCATCTCACCTAGATTGGTTCCGGTGCCAACGCCAACTTGAGCAGTAATCTCACCACCGGCCAAACGGCCGTTTGCGAGATCGATATTGGCAGTGCCAACGGTATTACGCATGAGGTCTTGGAAGGCAAAGAGATCTTCGTTGCTCATTCGGTCGCCGGTCAATCCGGCCGCGTTTGCACCTGCACCTTTTAATTTTTGTGCAACAAGATCAAGTGCCTCGTCCCATGAAGCGGGAACAAGTGCATCACCCTTGCGCACCATTGGGGTCGTTAAACGGCCGTCAGCATCTGCAAAGTGATGTCCGAAACGGGTCCGGTCAGAAATCCAGATCTCGTTAACCTGCTCGTTCTGACGTGGCATGATCCGTTTGATCACAACTCGGCCGCCAGATTTCGCTTCTTGGCGGGTTGACATCGTGATGTTTTCACCTTCTGGGCCATGTGGTGAAATCGATGCAACCGGTTTTAATTCCCAAGGACGTGCGCCAAAACGGAAATCGTTTGTAGTCAACGCTCCAACTGGGCAGATGTCTGTCGTATTTCCAGACCAGTAGCTGTCAAAGCCAGGATCTGAATAAGTAATAATTTCCAATTTACGACCGCGATTATGAAAGCCCAAAACCGGATCATCTACCACTTCATCTTGAAAACGGACACAACGGGCACATTGGATACAACGTTCGCGGTCTAACGCGATCAAGTCACCCAAAGGCACATGTTTGTCATTGTGCATTTTGTCTTCAAACGGAAAAGCGGTGTCTCCCATGCCGTGCGCCATCGTCAGATTCTGTAGCGGACACTCCCCGCCTTTATCACAAATCGGACAGTCAAGCGGATGGCTCGTCAGCAAGAACTCGATAACCGTTTCACGAGCATCGATTACCACT
>JBGCDP010000061.1:0-8233 GCA_045105475.1 Anaerolineae bacterium | reverse complement strand
GAGGCTGATCATCCAGAAGTTGGCCCGATCTCAATTCACTTAACCACAGAAGCAGATCAAAACAACGTTTTGCTAGCTAACTTCATTATCGACGCGACCGGCTTAGATTCAGATATCCAAAGCCACTCACTTTTGCACGATCTCGTTGATCAGTACCAGCTACCGCTCAATCCCAAAGGTCGTTTGCACGTTTCAAACCATTTTGAACTTGAAGAGCTCCAGCACGGACACAGTCGCATGTATGCGACAGGCGTTTGTACCCTCGGTGGCCCCTATGCGCCGGTTGACAGCTTTTTAGGATTGCAATATGCGGCTCAGCAGGCGATCGACCATCTTTCAAATTTAAACGAAAGTGGTGTGACAAAACTGCGCGGCCTGAACTCATATTATCAATGGACCCGTTGGGTCCGAGGAGTACAACCATGACACCTGTTCTGTCCGGCCGCTGGCAAACCCGTTTATTTTTACTCGGTACTGTCGGCACCTTGATCACCCTGCTATTTGCGGGCACCCAAGGTTCTATCACCCCGTTTCTCATCTTGGCATATGTCACCTTTAGCGGATTTTTCTGGGACATTATTTATTCATTCATCCAGAAATTCCATTGGGACCATGACTGGCCGGCCGTGCTGCAATTTTTAGCCGGTGTGTGGGAATTTATCGTTTTAGCAATCATCGTATACGGATTCCGGCTCTTAGGCCCGCCGGGGAATCCATTTATTTTATTTTTCCATTATTGGGCCGTTTGGCTAGCAACATTTATCTGCTCCCAGAGCGTCATGCGCATTCTTTTTCCTCGCTGGCGTTTTTACGGAGGGCGGATTTTATAGAGAAGTGGTTAGTGATGAGTAACTAGTGGACAGTGAAAAATCCTACTAGTTACTAACCACCAATTACTTAAAAATCATGACTCATACAATTTCAAATTCAAATTCAACATTCCCCTATACAAAAAAACAGATGATCGGCTCAGGCGGCACAGCGGTCGTCTATTTAGCAGAAGATCATGAAACAGGCAAAGACGTAGCGATTAAGATGATCGCAAAATCAGTCTCGGCCGAGCAAAGATTCCGCGCTCGCTTTGAACGTGAAATCACCATGCTGAAATCAGTCAGCCACCCCAATATTTTGCCTGTGCTCAACCACGGAGAAACAGACGGCCAACTATACATGGTGATGCCATACGTTTCAGGTGGCTCTGTGCGTGATTTACTCGAAGAAGGTCCGGTCTCGTGGGAACAGACCTTAAGCATTATGGAGCAGGTTTGTCCGGCTCTCGATGCGATGCACGAGATGGGCTTTATCCATCGTGACATTAAACCGCACAACATCCTCGTCGGGGAAGATGGCGGTGTCATGCTAAGTGACTTTGGCATCTCCCGGCCGATAGAAGAAAGCGAAGACAATAGCGTCACCCATACCCTTGATATCGTTGGCACCCCTGGCTTTATCGCCCCTGAACAAGCGGCAAAAGGTGAGCTTTCGGCCCAAACTGATATTTATCAGCTGGGTGTGACCACATTTTATATGCTCACGGGTGAGCGTTTGTTTGAAGGGTCCACACTAGAAGTAATCGCCAAACACATTGGCGAAAAGCCAGGCTCGGCCGGAGATCTGGTCAATGGGCTACCCCGCAACATCGATGCGGTTTTACACATGGCTCTGGCCAAAGATCCTAAAAACAGATTCCGTACCGCCAGTGACTTCTTGGGCGCACTGAACCTGTTAAGCGATCAAAACACAGTGACATTCCAACATCTGCCTGGCTTCCCTGTGCGAACAACAGCCCCAAGCACGGTTCCATCAGCAACACCAGCTTATGAAGCGGTGGTTCCGGTTGCGAACGGCCGCGGGTTCTCAGCAGAAGCCCAAAACGAAGCTCAGAGCACAATCACCCCATCTGCGGCACCGGCTGCAACCTCGAGAAAACGACGCCCATTGGTCCGCTATGCGGTTGCTGGGTTTAGCATTGTTGCGTTAATCATCGCAGGTTTCTTCTTTATTCCAGGCGCTCTTGATGGTGGGAATGGTGGCGGCAACGGCCGTGGTAACGGTGGAAATGGAAACGGCGGCCGTGGAGGTCAGGGCAATGCGGCCGACAATGCCCCGACACTTGTAGAAAACAGTAATGATGGCATCTTAAACGAGGTCGTCGTTCAAGATGTGGCCGACAACAACGAAGCTGTGGCTGTAGCCGTTGACCAAACCGAAGCCGAATTGCCAGCTTTGGCCAATGACACCGAAATCGCATTTCAAGTTGTTTCTGCAATCACGGATGATCCGGTGGCACCGGCGCCAGAGCCTGTTGAAAATAACGACAATGGCAACACAGCGGCCGACCCAATTCCTGAGACCGACACGATTGTTGATGCTCAGGCTGATCCGCCAACTGCGGCCGATGCTGATAATAATGGCGATGACAACAACAACGACGGTCGAGGCAATCGCAACGGAAATGGTGGGGCAGACGGCAACAACAATAATGGCGATGGCAATGGAAACAATGGTCAAAATGACGGGAATCCAAATGGCGGCCGTGGAAACGGAAATGGTGGGAATAATGGCAACGGCAATGGTCGAGGAAATGGCGGCCGTGGAGGTGGAAACTAGCGGTTTGAGGGCATAACTGCACTACATTATTGACATTCTTAGTTTCGGCCCGGCCGGTTATTAAAAGCCAGCCGGGCCTTTTGCAAAGATAAAACTTTACAAAAAGGGATTTTATGATACTGTTTCTAAAGGTTTTTCTTTATTAAGTTGTTTAATGAAAGCAAGGAGGCAGTAAAATGTTAAAAGATCGCACGTTTGTACAATCGATGGCGTTAGCCGATGTCAAAAAAAAAGGGTGCCACGTTGTCCATATCAACGGCCATACAATTGCATTAGTCGCTGATCATGATGAGGTATTTGCCATCGATAATCGATGTCCCCACATGGGTTTTCCGATGGACAAAGGATCGATTAAAGATGGGATTATTACCTGCCATTGGCACCATGCCCGCTTTGATCTAGCCAGCGGAGGGACCTTTGATCAGTTTGCCGATGATGTTCGCAGTTTTCCTACTGAAGTGCGTGACGGCTATGTCTGGGTCGATGTGACCGATCAGGATGATCCAAAAGAACGTCAGCGGGATCGCTTAAAAGTTGGGCTAGAACGTGACATCCCTCTGGTAATCGCTAAAGCGGTTTTGGTTTTGCTCGATAACGGAGGTGATGCGGCCGAACCTTTTAAGACCGGCATTGAGTTTGGAACGACTTACCGCAATCGTGGTTGGGGGCAAGGGCTTACGATGCTGACCTGCATGATGAACATGTTGCCCCACCTGCATGAAGAAGATCGGCCGAGAGCACTTTATCATGGATTGTCGGCCGTCACTCGCGACACATCCGGCATGGCACCTCGCTTTCCCATCCGGCCGCTACCGGGCGAAACCCCAGACATCGCTACGCTAAAACGTTGGTTCCGGCAGTTTATAGCGGTGCGTGATTCAGAAGGATCTGAACGCTGTATCATTTCAGCGATTCGAGCTGGAGCGACAAAAAAAGAGATGGCCGATATGCTCTTTTCGGCCGTCACTGACTACCGATACATCGACATTGGCCATCCGGCCGACTTCACCAACAAAGCGTTTGAAGCACTCGATATCGTCGGTTGGGACCATGCGGAAACCGTTCTAACAAGCCTAGTTTCAGGCTATACCGTTGCGGCCCGCATGGAAGAATCAAACGCATGGCGTAATCCGATCGACCTAATCGAAATTTTGCATGAGAGCTTTTCACAGATCGATAACGCGCTTTCGGCCGGTGATGCGGCTCGTCAAAGTGGGGCGAACTGGAACGGCCGCCAAGCCTTGGTTGACACCCTGCTCAGCGATGACCCACATGCTATAGCCAAAGCAATGCTGGGAGCATTACGCGCAGGCTGCACCATTCAGCAATTGGCAAGTACAGTCAGCTATGCAGCCGCATTACGAGTGGCCCGGTTCCACACCAGCAATGAGTTTGGCGACTGGGACACCGCCCTTCACACCTTCACATTTTCAAACGCCATCGAACAGGGGCTAAAGCGAGCACCATCCCCAGAGCTTTTGCGTGGTGTATTTGATGGGGCGATGAGTATTTACTTGGATCGTTTCTTGAATATTCCAGCAGCTCGAATCCCATCCCCAAATCGGATCACCGGACAAGAAGGGTTAGCCGAACTCCCACGGTTGCTCAATCAACAACAACAGGTAAACCAATCTGCAAAAGTAGTTGCCAGTGTTGCGGCGACGGCCGAAGCCGATCAGCTATTGCCTCTTTTAGGCCAGCTCCTGCTACGTGAAGATCGAGATTTCCATACGATTCAGTGTATGGAAGCGGCGATCAAACAGCATGAGCTTTTAAAGGGAACACCCGAAGCTTCGCATGTTTTGATTGCCGCCATTCGCTACCTAGCCGCTCACTCCCCCACTGTGCGAGCACAAGAACAAACATTCGCAATCGCCCGGCGCCTCCACCGTGGAGATCATCTTTTTGAAGAAGATAGTGACTAATAGCCGTTCCTCTACTTCCGCAACGATAGTGGTCCGATTGCGATCAGACCACTATCGTTTTTTTTAAATATCAGTTTGAATAATGATTGACCGTCTCTTTTGCAAGCTTGATCACTTCAAGCCTTAAAACTTCCGGCTCCAGAATCTCAATCAATGGCCCCATCCCCAAGGCAAACATTCGAGCTTCATCGTGGCGTTCAAAAGTATAGCTAAGTGTTTGCCAACCATCCGACTCTATTTGAGAATCACTTAGGGCTTGTTGTATAGGTTCACCCAAGACAAAAGGCAACATCACGGCCGCTTCCGAATTAACCCTCATCTTGATAGGATATTGAGGCAATGAAGTTTCATAATCCGTAACCCACCCCTCCCAATATTGGATCAAATCAAACGCATCAGAGCGAACGAAATAAGTCTCCTGAGCACCCACAGATTCAATTCGCGAAATTCGATATACGATAAAGCCCCGCTCACTTTCAGCAATCAAATACCACAGCCCAGCTTTAGCAACCAACCCATATGGGTTCACAATCCGCTGGCTTGTCTTTCCATTGGCTCGCCGGTAAATCAGATCAATTTGTTGGTCATTCCAAATCGCTTGCTGAACCACCCGCAAATGAGGCGATCGGGTAGTCGTCTGAAACCAGCGGGCTGAATCAAGATGCAATCGTTGGCGTACCACCTCAGCTTGCTCTAAATGACTCTGAGACAAAGACTGTGTCAGCTTTAAAATCGTCCCTTTCAACTCTTGGCTAACACCTAAGTCAACAAGTGGACCGGGAAGCGTGAGCATAAACAGAGTACGAACTTCGCTCTCCCTTAAGCCAGTTAATGTCGTCCGATAACTATCAAGCAGAGCATATCCACCACCAGGTCCACCTATCGCATACACCGGAATTCCAGCCGCGCTCAGCGCGTCTACATCTCGATAGATGGTTCGTTGAGAGACCTCAAGCTCTTCGGCTAAAGCTTCGGCCGTCATTTGGATATTTTTCTGCAACAACATCGTTAGTGACAATAATCGGTCTGCTCGCATCACGTTTCTCCTAATTACATTTCAAAAGTATACACAAAAGACTGACAGTAGGTGTCAGTCTTTATGAATAATCTGAGTACATAACAAAACTTCATTATTTAGGAGAACAACATGTCAGCTCAAACTTCAACCCCTTTTATTGATGATGGTGGTCACGGCGAAATACCCATCATCTTTTTGCACTCTCTAGCGGGCAATTCTACTCATTGGTCAGCCCAGCTACCCAATGCACGTAAAAACGGTCGAGCCATTGCGCTTGATCTGCTCGGCCATCGAAAACCGGCCGATCATAGCCAGCAGCCACTCACGATCGAATCATTGGTTCAGGATGTAAAGGCAACCATTGATCAGCTCAATCTTGAAAAGGTCATTTTGGTAGGTCACAGCATGGGCGGTTCAATTGCGGCCGCTTTTGCTGGCCAATACCCAGACCAAGTTGCAGGACTATTGCTGGTTGATCCACCTGGTGATTCAACTCAAATGCCAGAAGAGCAAGTTCAACAGATTCTTAGTGCAATGAATTCAGAAGCTTACAGTGGATTTATGGAGGCGTATTGGCAACAAATGCTCCAGGACTCGACAGAGGCAACCAATGCAACTGTTATGAATGGCCTGAGAAAGACAACAAAAGATACCATGATCCAGCTTACAACAGCCCTTTTTCGTTTTAGTCCAGTGCCATCGATTGACCAATATACTGGCCCTAAATCTATCGTGGCGATCCCGGCCACAGAATCTCCAGCCAGTTTGCACAAGCTCCGGCCGGAAATACCAACTCACATGTTAGAAGGAGTCAGCCATTGGCTACATATGGACAAACCGGATGCGTTCAATGATATATTGAGCGATTTTATTAAGTCGCTTTAAAATAAAAAACGGCCGATGGATTAATTTCCATCGGCCGTTTTTATTTTTACTAAAAGATGCTAGCTAGCAATTAACCGCCAAGCATCATAATAATCAACCCTTGACCATCACCAACCAAAACGATCAAACCAGCGAATACAACCGAAACGATTGACATCAGCTTGATCAAAATGTTTAGCGCAGGACCAGAAGTATCTTTGAAGGGGTCACCTACAGTGTCACCCACAACAGTTGCTTTGTGATGAGCAGAACCCTTCTTGCGCACTTTACCGTTCGAGTCTTTGAACTCACCTGACTCAACAAATTTCTTCGCATTGTCCCAAGCACCACCAGCATTAGACATCATAATCGCTAATGAGAAGGCTGTTGCCAATCCACCAGCTAAAAGACCCATAACACCCGCAACACCCATAATTAAACCAACCACAACCGGTACAGCGATTGCTAACAACGATGGAATAACCATTTCGCGCAAAGCAGCAGTTGTTGAAATATCAACACAAGCTCTGTAGTCTGGTTTTCCGGTTCCTTCCATAATGCCAGGAATTTCACGGAACTGGCGACGAACCTCAACCACCATTTCATTGGCAGCGCGGCCGACGGCCGACATTGTCAAAGCGGCAAAGTAGAATGCAACCATCGCACCGATAAACATACCCAACAAGAACATCGGGTTAAGAGGGTTAACCTCATATGCTTCGATGAATGACTCAATCGTCATTCCTTTAACAGCAACGCCGTTGACTTCTTCAACGCCACCTTTTTCAAGGAATTGGCTAATTTGCTGTGTATAGCTTGCAAGTAGAGCCAAACCGGTCAAAGCGGCCGAACCGATCGCAAACCCTTTCCCGGTTGCAGCGGTGGTGTTACCCAATGCGTCCAACTGGTCAGTACGTTCACGAACTTGCGGGTCAAGGCCTGCCATCTCAGCATTACCACCAGCATTGTCAGCGATTGGGCCATAAGCGTCAGTCGCAAGCGAAACACCCAAGGTGCTCAACATACCGACAGCCGCAACACCTACACCAAATAGTCCGGCAAGTGTATTTGCATAACCGCCAGCGATGTAAAATGCCAATGAGGTCGCTACAACAACAACCAAAACTGGGAAACCGGTTGATTCCATACCAACGGCCAAACCGTCGATAATTACTGTACCAGCACCTGTTTCACTCTTTTGAGCGATACCTTGGACAGGGCCGAACTCAGCAGAAGTATAGTATTCAGTGATCCGGCCGATAGCGATACCAGAGACCAAACCAACGATTAAAGCCAACCAAACTTGCAGTGGGCTATGATTGGCCAACTGACCATCTGCACCACCAATCGCATAAAGCAATGGGAATGAAGCCCCTGCAATCACAGCTGAAGCGAGCCAAATGGCGCTTTCAAGTGACCACATCAGGTCTTTCATTGTAGAATTTTCTTTCGCACGAACAGTGAAGATCGCTGCAACAGAAACGAGTGCACCAAGACCGGCCAACATAATTGGCAATGCCAAATATTGAAGCTGTTCTGATGCGCTTGCACCGGCGGCGGCTGCACCAGCAACACCCAAGGCTGCAGCCGACAAAATAGAAGCCAAGTAAGACTCGTAAAGGTCAGCGCCCATACCGGCTACGTCACCAACATTGTCGCCTACGTTATCAGCAATCGTTGCCGGGTTACGCGGATCGTCTTCTGGGATACCTGCTTCAACTTTACCGACAAGGTCAGCACCAACGTCAGCAGCTTTAGTAAAGATACCACCACCAACACGGCCAAACAGGGCCACAGTTGATGCACCAACAGCTGC
>JBGCDP010000060.1:0-7193 GCA_045105475.1 Anaerolineae bacterium | reverse complement strand
TTCGGCCGAAGAGCATGATCTTGACAGTGCAAAAAGATGTTGCTGAGCGGATGACGGCCAAGCAGGGCAAAATGAGCCTGATGGCGGTGAGCACCCAATATTATGGGGCGGTCAAGATGATGTTTAACTTGTCGGCCGGGTTGTTTTACCCTCGGCCGAAGGTTGCTTCGAGTGTGGTGCGTATTGATGTAGACCAGCGGCCGGAAGTAGCCAAAAGTGTGACCGATGACAAACGCTTTTTTCGGATTGCTAAAGTGGGTTTTAGCCAAAAACGGAAACAGTTGCTCAATAACTTTAAGGGGTTGGGCTTTGATAAAGTGGTGATAGGGGAGTGGTGTGAGGAAGCCGGTATTGATGGGAAAAGGCGGGCTGAGACGCTGACGATTGAGGAGTGGGTGGCACTTTATCAGACGATGCCAGCCAATTGATTAGAAAACTGCTTTAGTAATGGATTTGGTTGGTTATTTTCTCTACCCAATTGAATAAAGCCTCTTTCCTGAGCCACCAAAATAAAGCCCACCGTCTGCAATAAAAATCGACGTCCAAGGAACCTCATTTTCAGTTTTAAGCTTAGCCACAACCTTAAAGCTCGCTCGCTCCACAACGTACAAATCACCGTCTGAATTGCCTGCAAAAACATGCTCTGCGGTTATCGACGGGGAGTAAAACGTCGTCGGTTCTTGTTCTCCATCTACTTTAATTTCATGCAGTAGCTCGCCGCTGTGAGCATCGGCCGCGATTAACCGGCCGTCTGTGGTTCCCGCATACAGAACGCCACCTTCCACCGCCGGAGATGAGCCATATAGCGGAAATCCGGTCTCTAACCGCCAGCTGAGCCGCCCGTCTAGCTCAACACAGTAGATGCATTTGTCGGTGCAACAAAAGTAGAGCCTGTTTTCCGCAAGAGCTGCCGTTGATAAAACCTCCCCTCCGGCTTGAAATTCCCACAATATTTCCCCACTCTCCAAATCAAACGCGTGCATCAGCTGGTTTCTGCTGCCGCTGTAACCAATTTTATTATCGGCCGAAAGTGTGGGAGCGGCCGCGAATCCTTCAGCCATCGGCCAGTGCCACTGAACCTCGCCATTGTGCCTGTTAACCCCAAACATGTAGCCAGTTTTGTCTTTATGCCAAAACCCATTGTTGCTAAGGATGACCAAACTTTCAGTGGCTGCGCTAGATTGTGAAAGCGGTAGCTGGGTGTCGAAGCGCCACTTTTCTTGCCCGGTTTTTCTGTCTAGTGCAAAAAACACACCGTCACGCCCACCGATATAAACGTCGTCTTGCCAAACGAGCGGCGATGCAGTCACATTTCGTGATACTGCATGTTGCCAAAGTAATGCCCCCATCGCTTGATCTAAAGCTAGTACCGATTTTTCATTTGTTCCAAAAAAAACGGTATTGTCTACTGCAACCGGGGCCGAATTAATTTTGCGCCTAGATTGATGTGTCCACTTAACTTTTAAGTTCGCAACTGAAACCTGCTCATCAAAAAAACCGGTCCGTTGAAAATTCCCTCTAAAGATTCCGGCAGACGTTGTTGATCTATTTTCCATGGGCGTTCCTGTGTTTCCTTTTAAGCGTAAGATATTTAAAGTCGATTTTAGCCAAATTGGGATCAAGGCAACCCATCTCCAATTTTGATGATGAATTCTACATCTGGTGCGAACATTTCGGCCCAATCTCTCATCGCTTTCCCCATCGTAGAAGAAGCTTCAAAGCGGTATTCGCTGATTAACCCTTCATCGATTGCCGCTTGCCCTTTTTGGATTTGATTCCAAATATGAATATCCTGATTGCCAACCGCCCCATGCTTTGCGTCAACAAAAATGTCACCGGCCAAGACGATATCACCTTCTAATGGTTGGGTGTCTAACGCTCCAAAAAGCGGCTGACCATCTTCTTTAAAGCCGATGACTCGTTGAAACTCGACATCGACCCGTTGGCCATATCCGACAATCGTTTCACCCGCCTCGTTTAGACTAACGGCCCTTTGAAGCTCGTACGAATAGCCAAAATTATTGTGTGAAATAGCATTGCTAATCGTTTTGTCTAAGCCTGGGGCATCAGGAGCATCGGTCATGAGTTGGGCAACCCGTTCCGTCGCATTTTTATTGCTGATGTGCCGATGGTCCACCAGACCACGTAAAACATCGTCTCCCCGTTTTTCAACTAGAGCATCAAATGTTTCCCAAGTTTCGCGCCTTGCAAAGCGGGCTGTGAGCTCAATGACTTCTTCTTCAGAAAACCCACGGGCAATCAAATTATTACTGACTCCGCCTGTCGCTTCTGGAAGCTGCCGGATGATCGGTTTAACCGCATCCGGCCCCATCCGCTCGTAAATCCGGGCTGCGACCCCGATTCCCAGCCGCTTTAAGGCCGCACCGATGATTAACCCCGCCACTTGCTCGCCAATGTAGTCAGACGCTGATTTTTCACCGCTAGACAAGGCGTTTAAATCTGCAATATCTAATCCTAGAGAATATAGATTGGCAGCAATCAGGGCCAGACCTATGATTTTGCTGAGTCCTGTTGGCTCGGGCGCTAATAATAATGCAAATCCAGCGGCCAGCCCCCATATATCCATTCCGATGTTGGCTGCTAGCCAACTATAGGCGGTGATCGTTTCAAGGATATCGTAAACAGAACCACCGAGAGCTATTTCGAAATTTCCGGCAAGCCCACCGCTAATGATGTAGCTAGACGCACCGGTTTCTGGGTCAGTATAAATAAAGCCGGACCCAACCCATTCCCCTAGCTGAACTTCATCCTCGTGTACGGTGACTGTGTATCCGTTATCGAGCAGGTCAGAAATGAAATTTTCAGTAAATGAGGTGAGCTGCAGCTTGGGGAAAACCGTTTCGCGGTTGGTCTCATCGATGCGATAAACAGGCACTTCCTGAAGCATGGCAACTTGTAACAGCTGCATCGTAGAGAGAGCTGGTGCACCGATGTCTTCAAAAACGGAGTGCTCTGCGGCCGAACTTAAATGGCCCACCGTTTTGTAAAACGTACGGACATCTTCGTCATAGCTGCTTAAAGAGGAGGCATAGACCGCACTTCTTTGAATGTCCAACGCCATGCCGCCACCGCGTGTCGCAAGCGGCGTGCCGAAGAAGTAGGAAATCGATAGATTCTGATTCGAAAAACCAACGCTCAGCCCCCGCGTCCATCGCACATTGGTTTTG
Organism: Anaerolineae bacterium; assembly: GCA_045105475.1. Lineage (GTDB taxonomy): Bacteria > Chloroflexota > Anaerolineae > Promineifilales > Promineifilaceae > WTJY01. The sequence continues at coordinate 4,005 of JBGCDP010000060.1, read as the reverse complement.
CGGGCGATCAGCTCATTGTAGATATCGACATGGTTGTAATAAGCCAAAATAACCGCGTTTAACGATTCGCCTAAAACCGCTTCAGACATGTTGGCCGGATGGCTTAAGTCGAAATCACCGGCTGAATTTTTTGGGATGTTGCTTTTCGCGGCTGCTAAACGATCTTGGCTCGCCTGCAATGCCTCTGTACTGGTGCGGCCGTAGTTCAACCCCACCATATGGGTTTCCCCAACCACCAATCGATTGGTGACCGTTTTAGACTGCCCGTGTGCATTCTCGACCGTCACGCTTCGAGTTAAAAACCCACCCATCCGATAGGCGAACTCTGTTGATCGGGCGACTTCTACCCCACCTATTTTTAGAACCGGGAGCAGATAAACGACCGGCGGGGTATTGATGACCGATCCCCCATATGAATCAATCGTCGCTTGATCATCAGGGGTATTGGCCCGATACGAAAGAGCGATGCGTTTGTTGGCCACGTCCGCCCACGGGGTTGTGTAGCTAAAGAGCGCCCCATCTGAATCATAAAGCTCTATTGTAATTTTGTTTTCAAGCGATTCAGGGACTTCTGTAAACTGGATCGGGGGCGTTGTGGAAAGGATATCAAACGGCAACTCTGGAAGCGCTGTCACCGTTTGTGTAACGATGTAGTCTCCGCCGAGCAAATCGACATTGGTTAGATCGGGATTGGCGTCGAGATAGGCCGTCATCGCATCTTCAGCCTGCTCCATTTTGTAGTCGATAAAGTCGATTTCGTACTCGCCTTCTGGCTCATTAGGGTCTGGGATCAACGGGTAAGAACCGATCGATTTCTCTGTGTCGCTGATGCTCATGTGCGGCCGGACTTCGTCGATCCATGCCTCGCTGTCAAACCCGGTGATCGATTTAAAATCCAGCGGCTGATAATAGCTGTACTGTTTAAAAGACGTATCAAGCGGAACCCAAGCAAGCGGCTCTCTTTCTAGGTTAATCGACTGATTGGGTCCAACTGGAGCTACGTCCGGCTGTTCGGCCGACCTTGCTCCTGAGGTTTGAGTAGAAATCAGTGGTAAAAACAGCTTGTTATCAGTTGTAAGCGGTGGGCTGACAGCCTCTGGGTTGTATTCAACCCACACATGATTTTTAACCAAGTGATTGTCGGCCGTTACTGAAACAGTGATGCCACTTAATGCAAAAATGTCAGATGCGATTGACAACGTATCCGGGTTTCCAATCCAGTTAATCGCTTCATCTGCCCCCAGAACAATTTCACCCTGCACATACCGTGCTTGGTAGCCGCTGGCCCTCAATAGTGCAATTGTTAATGACGCAATGTCGATGTCGTTGCCACTTCGTTCCCAGAGTGTCAATAGTGGGCCTTTGCGGCTGCCATAGTAGGGATCAAAGCGAATATGGTTGTAGACGTACTCATAAATCTTGACTGGATCATGCCCAAGCGATTCAGCCAACTCGATGATTTCAGCGTTGATAATCAGACTGTCGGCCGTTTCTAACTGACGAGCTTGGTCCTGCTGTGAAACCAAGGGTGCATCGTAGGGAGCTACGCTTAGTGATTCTAGCGCTGGAAGATATTGGACATCGACTTTGTTTTCAGCTAATTCAACCAGATTAGCGTTGAAGTCAGTTGGGTATAAATTGGCGTTTTGGGCAAGCAAGCTCCGCAATTGTGTAACAGCTTCGAGCTGCCTTGTTTTGTATGTAGAATCTTCTTTTAGCGCTGTTTGAAACTCACCAAACTGCTCTTTTAAGGCTGTAAAGTATTGCTCGTACTCTGTTTTGTTTTCCTCAAGAACTTCGACAGAGTGAAATAGTTTTTTCTCAAGTAATTCTGATTTGATCTGTTCAAAATTGAGCTGAGCTAATGCATTCCCTTTTTCGAGTTCGATCCAAAGTGCTCTTAACTCTGTGTGCAACTGTTCTTGAGCCTGCTGGCTCAAAGTGCCCGATTCAATATCTGCCAGAATGGTGTCAAGCTCTCGAATATAGCTATCAAGAGAAATGAGCTTTGGCGCTTCTGTTTGCAGGTAGGGAAGTGCGGTTTGTTGGTGTGTAGGCTCGCTAGCGGCCGCGGCGTAGGCCGATTGCAGTGGCAGCAACATCGGGGCGATGAGCTGACTTAGGAGCGTCGTAACGACAATTAATGTAATTGACGCCTGAAAACGACGTTTTGTCCGGTATTTTTTGAGAGCTTGGGTCAGTGTAAAGGGTCGGTTTGCAGCCATGAGAGTTCCATCCTTTTAAAATTACTTCCTCAATAAATTTTTAAGCGTTGCGCTTCCCATCAGACCTTCTAATGATAAAGACAAAACGTGGTGTTGGATTGTATAGAGTAATTTTAGCTTGAGCCACTCACATAGATTGGGCTAGCCCATGCCATTTGCCCATCGACCTGTGTTGCTTTAACAAAATAGGGCGTTTGCTGCCCGGCCGGAACACTCACTATTTGGTCTAACTCCAACCGTAATGTTTCAACCCCGGCCGGATATCGCTCCACCACCACTTGCATATCAACCCCACCAAAATCAAACACCTGACGTGGCTGCTCGGCCGTCAATTTCGCTAAGTCAACCGACACCTGCCCAGCCGCTGAGTCAAAAATCAGTTTGCCTTGGCTGGCATTATTCAGCATCAAATCTAGCCCATCACGATCCCCGGTTGTTTTGCTCGTAAAGTCAATCTGCTGTTTTGATTGGCTCGTGATCCCATCTGCGACCACATCAAACGAAAACTCAGCGGCCGACACGATCTCACAACCCTCAATCAGCACAGCCCCATCCCATGTCACCCGCCGCTGACGGCCGCGTTCACGACTGCCAGACCAGCTCACCCGAATATGATTTGAGCTGCTCAGATCAGCAAATGCATTTGGCCGAACCTCCGCAATAACCTCTCTCCCCTGAAAAAGCTGAAGCGATTCAAGCGAGCCGGTGCCGGTCACGCTCGCCTCGATTTTTATCTCAGGCGTGTATGGTATGACACTCCCCATTAGATGGGACCCCATCAGGTGGCCGTTGGCTGTAAAGTCGAGCAGCATGCGAGCCCCCGTTGTCGCGTAGCAGCAGCGGGTTTTCAGCGCATCAAAAATAGTATCCCGTGTGAGTTCTGGGGCTAACGCACAGGTTAGCCCGTTCTCCATACCGAAAAAGCTTAAGCCAGCCCCTTCCGCTCCCGGCCGACCGTGGTGCCCATCACTATTTGCCATGACTCCTACGATGTACCCTTTGTCAAAAGCGTCCCACAGCATCCACTCAAATACCCCCCAATCAGACACCAACTCGACCAAGCTGATCAACTCTTGATCAAAGTATTTGCGCAGATTGGCATAGCGGCCGCCCACATGCTGGCACACTATTACATCGCTTGTAGGCACGGCAGCTTTCATCTTTTCATAGAAAACATCGGCCGGGTGTGCAGGTGAAAGCTCGCTTTCTGCCACCTCTGGCACAAGCCAGTGGGATGAGCGCAAAATCGGTAGACCCTCTTTCCTGTAGAAAATATTGTGATCGCCACCTGTAGGCGAACTTCCCGACCATTCGTACCCTGGAAAAACGACAAACTTGTGATCTTCGTGGTGACGGGCAAATGTCTCGTTTAGCTCTGCCCAATAGTCGTCACTAATCTGGAAATCATTCCCCTGATGGCTGGTGAAGTCGAGTTTGGCCCACTCCCGGCCAAAAGTGAAATACTCATTGTCGCTGCCCACGCCGACTGTGGTTCCTGTTTGCCCGTGCAGGTCGCCCCAGTAACGTTTGTTTGTTGGATCGCCTGCGCTAATCTCAATCGGATTTGATCGACAGCTAAACGTGCCTGCTTTCGCTTGAACATAGCCGCTCCCAGCTTCAATCAGTGTCAACGTTCGGCCCTCTGCATCGATTTCGGCCGTGCCTGTTCCGATCCATTCAAGTTCAACTGCGTCAGCGAATTGAACCGGATTTCGCCAAATGTCTTCCCCTTTTATAAAGATTGGGACCGCCTCACCGGCCAGTGCTTGTGAAGGCAAAA
>JBGCDP010000059.1:0-71761 GCA_045105475.1 Anaerolineae bacterium | reverse complement strand
CGCACAGCGATGCTGGCTGACCTGTATGGAGGTGACAGCTACGGCCGGATCAGTGCTGTTCAAGTGACGATGATGCGTGTGGCGAATATGTTGGCCCCTGTTGGAGCCGGACTAATTTATACAGCTAATGGGAATAGCTACAGGCTGGTTTTACCGATTTTGGTTGGACTAGCGTTTTTAGCGGCTCTAGCTGTATTGAAAGTAGATAGCAATAATTAAAAATTCCAGCTGCCAGATTAGTAGTTAGCCAAGTCGTTTATAGTGATTCCATATCTGTTTAATAGGTTTAAAAGCCATCAATCTTTTTCTTAGCCTAACAGAGTCTAGGTATGCAAAGCTTCACCGATTACCTAGTTTGGGTAACCATCAACATGAAAAACAAATCTTATTTCTCAATAATATTAATGATGAGCCTCTTAGGAGCATTGCTTTCACTCCAATCAAATCGATCAGTTTCCTACTCCCAAAACGATTTGGCACCACCCCCGTTTATGGAATATCAGCTCTATAACGACACCATCCATGTCTATGATGAGTTCTTGCCTGTCGCATCGAATGGGGATGCCGATTACAGCCCTCTATTTGAAGAATATGATTTATGCGACTTAGTTGAAAATGGGAATGTGGACGAGGTTTGGATTTGGGCAGGCAATGGAGATGGTGTCACATTAGGCAATATGCATGAATGGGAAATATCAGGGCCAGGTTGGTCAAATACAGTTGTTGGAACGTATCGAACACCCAACTGCGGCCGGATATTAGTTACCATGGTTTATAACTTTACCCGTGAGCCAGCGCTTGCTCTACACAGCTATGGTCATCGGATGGAAACAGTAATGAGGCATTATCAGCCATGTGACATGAGCACTAAAAATTGGCCGTGGAATGGCGCCGTTTATCATAACGATTGTGGGGATCTACTCAGCAACGCCTATGGCTTTGTAGCTCGGCCATATTCAGATAATGGGCAAGTAGGTGGATGTGGGGATGTTCATCACCCGCCTAATATTAGCCAAGCGATCAATCAAGATTACATTTATAACGAAGGCAGCACCGCAAACACAATCTGTCCAGATTGGAATATGGACGGCTCTTCAGAAATTACAAATTTAAATTGCCAAGCTTGGGGATGTACCGAATATGGTTATCAAATTTGGTGGATGCAAAACTTTCCAGGCTATAACAATACAAACCTAAATCGGGATGGAGAGACTCAACCAAACTGGTGGGCTTATCAATTTAACGATCTGGTAAATCCAGTCACACAAACCCCAACAAGCACTCAAACCAGTACACCAACCCAAACAGCTACCAATGTACCCTCAAACACTCCCACGAGCACTCAAACCAGTACGCCAACTCAAACGGCGACCCAAATACCTACTGACACTCCCACGAGCACTCAAACCAATACACCAACTCAAACGGCGACCCAAATACCTACCGACACTCCCACGAACACTCAAACTAGTACGCCAACTCAAACAACGACCAAAGTACCCACCGACACTCCCACAAGCACTCAAACCAGTACGCCGACTCTAACAGCAACTGCCACCACGCCAATAGTTACGGTAACCACAACGCCAATAATCAATCATACGGAAACCCCTACGGCACCTACGAGCAACTTAGACAATTCGATCTACTTACCTTTAATCAATGCTGAAACAGCGTCTCCGCAACTTACTCAAATTGATAATGCTCATCATATCGCAACATTTAAAGATGAGAGATCATTATCATTTAAAGAGATGGAAGCTAGCATAGAAAGAAATATGAACTCGTTGAATCAAATTGCTTCAACTCAAGAAGCCATTATTAAGCCGGTTGTGTTCGTCATCCACTTGCCAAAATATGAAAATAATGGTGGCGCCATCGAAGAGATTCTAACCTTAAACGCACAAGTTATTGCGGGGCTAAGAGAGGCAACTGTCTATCATGGGTATAAATTCACACCTTACCTTGAAGCATATTTTTTGGGGCAAGATGGTGAAAGTTATGCAGGAGCAGGATGTACAGAAGGGGATACGGCCGACAATGTGCATATTCGCATTCGTGGCCTCAAGCCAAACGTTGCACCTACTAAGTATCGTGTGGATGACACGGCAGGTGGCGGTGTTTGGGCAACACCTTGTAATCCGATTTCAAACTGGCAATTACACAGCATTGAACAAGACTCAGGTGATGTCGATTTATATTTCAAGCCGTTCAGAGTCGCCCCTGATAATACTCAATACTCAGTTACCGTAACTTATGAAGATGGCTCAACCCAATTTGTCGCACTCACAGGAACTGCGGTAACTCCTTAATTATGTGAAATCTACAACAACGAGGCAGCGGCCGCCAACATCACCGCCTGAATCAGCAAACGCACGGCCGCAATCGTCTTGGAACCCACATACGGATCGTCCCGAAAATAGTCGATGATGTGCACCGGGGTAAACACAACAAGCAGCCCGATTACACCCCAAACCGCTAACCGCTGAATCTGATCAGATGGGATAAACAGACCGACCGCTACGGCAAGCTCAACCAATCCTGACAGATAGATGAGCGGCTTATGCGCTGGCAAGATATCCGGCATCAGGGGCAAATAAAAGTTGGGGTTTATGAAATGATAAACCCCTGATCCGAAAAAGATGAGTGCAAAAAAAACGCGTAAGATCAGCGCAAAGCTCATTGGTTAGTCTCCAGACACGGCTTTCGGCCGCTTACCGCTCTGCCATCCGGTCAGCTTCATAATGACCCAGACGATCCCTGCAAAAACAAACATCACCAGATACTCAATGATCGGTATCCGGATAATTTCATTGATATTAACGATGTCGGTTGAGCCATACCAACCTAACACTGCCACAACATACAGAATTAAAAATACCCATCGTTGCCACGGCTTTAGCCCCAAACCGTACATCTGGGTGATGATAAAGATTCCCGCAAAGCCAAAGAAAAACATCGGCCAAATTCCATTGTTTTGATTAATCGCAACGAGCGTACCGTGAAACAAAACTAAAATTTCAAGGAAGAAGGTCCAATACTTGTTGACATGCGCGCGTGTAAAAAAGAGACATCCTTGTACCATCAGTACGAACGTGTAGAAAAAGCCGATTAAATGGCCGCTCGTATTTTCCATCGGGTGGTACCAAAAGGTGTAGATGATGCCCCATGAAAATATAAACCCATGATATTTACGGATAAATTTACCCGTTTCAGTTAAGAAATCGATCTTTTTGCCAAAGAAGACGCCACGTCTCTGATTTTCCATCAGCAATATCAACACAAGCATAATGACGACAGAAGCTTGTGAAGACCAAATCGAAACGTCCTGCGCGGTCCCATCGTACCAAATAGCGGTTTGAACAAGATGCCAAGTTACAAAAAATGCGTTACCAGCCAATGCAATGATGTTGACTCGCTGTAACCCGTTGGTGTACTTCAGCTCATCTTTTTGTGCTTTCCAAATCAAGAACCACATGAAGCCGTTGTGGGCTAAATAGCTAATCCATGCAGAGGCGCGAGTGATCGCTGTCGGGTTTGGCAGTTTCCAATAATAGTGAGAGGCACCTGTGTCGGGTGCGAAGTCGATTTGGGGCAAATACGGCCGGGCGATGAAGATAATGCCCGTAAAAACCAAACTAAACAGGATGCCTCCCCACATCCCCTGAGTTCCTGTAAAAGCTCCTTCATCTTTTTTTGATTTTAGTGCACTCATTATTTTTCACCTTTTTTCGATAACAGTTCAAACACCATTTTTCGTTCTATTTTGCCTGATGCAGTTTGCGGCAGCTGGGTTACCAATTCGATAGTACGAGGGTGTTTATACCTTGCCAACTTTTCTTGGCCAAATAAGATTAATTCCTGAGCGGTTAGACTTGTTCCCGGCAGCAGTTCAACCATTGCAGCTACAGTCTGCCCCCATTCAGGATCAGGCAGCCCGACAACACAGGCTTCTTTGACGGCCGGATGTTGGCGCAAAACCGCCTCAACTTCGGTCGGATACACATTTTCCCCGCCAGATAAAATCAAATCACTACGCCGCTGAACAACAAATAAATCTCCATCGGAATCTAAATAGCCGAGGTCGCCTGTGCTGAACCAGCCGTCGGCTGTAAAGCGTTCAGCATTGGCTTCCGGATTGTCAAGATAGCCGGCCATCACCACCAACCCTTTAATTTGGATTTCACCGATCTCTCCAACTTGAGCTTCACCATCTGTATCGTCAACAACCCTAAGCCAATTAAACATAAATGGCTTACCAACACTTGCCGGTTTTTGCGCAGTATCGGCCGGAATTTGCGTCGCAAACTGAGAACCAACTTCAGTCATGCCATAGCTGGTTGAGACTAACAATCGGCCGCTTTTTGAGAGTTTACCGGCCGCTTCAACCAATTCAGGCGATGCGGCTGCACCGCCGACTAGGATCAAGCGCATCGAATCTGGCCATGCCTCCCGGCTATCGATAAGACGATAAAGCATGGTAGGCACCACCGAAATGAGCGAAATCGGCTTTTGGTCAAGCGCATTGTTGATCTCTGCGAGATTAAATCGTGGGTGTAAATCGACCGCTGTGCCATAGAGCAAGCTGCGAAAGATGACGGCCAATCCACCTACGTGGTAAAGGGGCAAAACTGACAGCCAAACATCATCAGGCTGCACGCCTAAACGATAGGCAGATCCCATCGCACTATAAAAATGTTGGGCAAAAGTAATCGGAACCGCTTTAGGTCGGCCGGTTGTGCCGCTTGTAAACACAATCGATTGAATCGCCTGCTCATTGTCGATTGCCGTTTGATCTGTTCGTTTGTTAGTAGATTGGGTAGGAAGCTGGCTCAACTCTGGCACTTTAAGCACGTTTACTTGAGCAATCTGACTTAATGTCTGTTGGTTGGTCTCATCGACAATCACAAACTCACACTGAGTAAACCCGATCTGCCATTCAACTTCGGCCGCAGTTAACCGGCTGTTAAACGTCACCAAGGTTAGCCCCATTCGGGCAGCCGCATAGATGAGCAGCACATACTCCGGCCGATTGTGCATTAGCACCCCAATGCGCCGATTCTCAGGCAATGGTTGCTGGCCTAACCAATCACAAAGGCCGTCTGTCAGCACATTCAATTCGGCAAAAGTCCACTGCTTGTCCCAAAAAATCAGTGCCTTTTTTTGAGGAGTTGCCTGGCTCCGAAAAGCGAGCCAATCGGCCGATTCTGGTTGAAAAATCATATTAAAACTGCCCTTTTACGTAACATTCTTCCCTATCCTAAAATCCCATTTCTTGTAATTAGATTATCAATTACGATGTAAATCGCATCAAGCTCAAAGCTATTTACACCCTTATGCTTAACCAAAGAAAAGTTACAAAGCGTATAAAGATTATGAATTCAAAGTGAATACTCACGCAATTATAAGCATCTGATTGACTCTGCAATTTGACCTTACATGAACTGAGTAAAACCAAAATCTTTGAAGCATCAAACGGCTTGGAAGGAAATTCAGGATGAAAAATTATCTAATTCACCCGCCAAAATTATCACGACCTTTTATTTTTGGCACCACAGTTTTTCTACTTTCTATCTTACTAACAGGGACGGGGAACAGCCTTTTTGCTCAAGTCACTGAGCAAAACAGAATCTTTCTCCCCCTCGTCATCAATGGAGCTGCAACGGTAGATGCCACCAACCTCGCCCTTGAAAAAACCGCCTCCCTTTCTTCAGCCGCTTATAACAGCGAGCCAAACCATGCGGTAGATGGGGATACAAATGGCGATTTCTCAAATAACAGTGTAGCTGTCACAGACACAGAGCAGGAGCCTTGGTGGCAGGTCGATTTAGGCGATGTCTATAAATTAGACAAAGTCGGGGTGTGGGGGCGTACAGACTGCTGTAAGGCTGAATTCAATAATTTTTATGTCTTTGTTTCAGACAACGATTTTGGAAACAAATCGCTTAGCCAATTATTGGCGGACACATCCGTTTGGCGCACTTTAGTCGATGGCAACAGCGCAGTCAGCCTCAATGTTGCGGCCGATACAACCGGCCGGTATGTGCGTATTCAAATGGTTGGCGAAAAGTCACTGGCTTTAGCTGAAGTCAAGGTCTATGGAAGTCCGATTCTTAACGGCACACCGATCTTGCAGGTCGGCCGTGAGTCGGTCGATGCGCGCGCCATTGAAGGGACCGATGAAACGGCCGTTTATACCGTACGCCGTTACGGAAACACAGCAGCAATCTCTATTCCATTTCAAGTCAATCAGACCACACAAGCTGATCTACAAGCAGAGACGGATGAATGGCTTAAAACAAACAATCAGCCCGATTCCGCTTTCTTCTTTCCAAACAATGTCACCGTCTGCACCATTCCAGGCGTTTCAGCCGATGTTTCACCGGCGGCCGGAACAGCATCATCCGGCGATTACATCCTTAAAGACGAAGATGGCAAAATCATAACCAATGCACTCGATTTCAAAGCGGGTGAAGTCACGAAGAAAATCATCGTGTCGGGATTAGAAGACGACCAGCTAGAGGTTCCTGAAAAAATCGAGATTGAACTGTCATCGACCAGCGGATATGACGTCAATTATACTAACCCGATTGAAGTGTTTATCGCAGATGGTCAAAATGAAGTCGGTGATGACAGCCAGCTATTTGTCGCAACCATGCGCGCAGAAGGGACCGCTCAAACATCAGCCACCGGCATTGCAACAGTCCGATTGGCAGAAGACAACTCATTTGCGGCTGTCAGCATGAGCTTTAGCGGCTTAACCAGTGAACAGACGGCCGCCCATATTCATGTGGGTAATCCTGGCCCTGGCCCGATTGTATTTAGCTTACCAATGGGGCAGTTCACCAATCTTCAATGGGGGATCAAAGCGGCACAATTCATCCAAACAGATCAAGAGATGCTAGATGCTCTGTTGGCAGGTGAACTTTATACCAACGTGCACAGTGCCAAATATCCGGCAGGAGAAATCAAAGGTTATCTCACGCCCAGCTCAGGGACATCAGAACCTAATTTAGACTATCCGACACCTGAGATCGAAACACTAACAGGTGAGGCACTTACCCAAGACATCGTCCGCTTTTTACGCCAGTCTACCTTTGGCCCCACGCCTGAACTGGTCGCTGACTTAGAAAGTCGCATCGCGGCCGAAAATGGTGATCGAATGGTGGCCTACGCAAAATGGATAGACGAACAGATGCTGCTCGAATCACCTTCTCACCTTGAATACTTCGTAGCAGCTCGAAAACAGTATCTAAGCGACGTCATTGATTTAAGCAGCATCAATAGCGCAGAAGATGTCAGCACCGCTGAAAGAAACATTTTGCTCAAAGGAGAAGGCCGCCACGCCCCATTCTATGGAGCGTGGTTTACCAGCAGCGTTTATGCCAAGGCTCAACTGCGCGAACGCACCGCCTTTGCCCTTAGCGAAATCTTTGTCGTTTCAATGACAGACAGTGCGCTAAATCAGAAAAACTACGGGGTCGCAGCTTACAATGACATGCTGAAAGAGAATGCGTTCGGTAACTACGAATCTCTTTTAACCGACGTCGCCAAACATCCGACTATGGGCACTTATTTATCCCATCTGAAAAATCAAAAAGATCAGTACGACGACGACGGCAATTTGATCGCTTCACCCGATGAAAACTTTGCTCGCGAAGTCATGCAGCTGTTTTCAATCGGTTTAATCGCACGCCATCCAGACTACTCGATCCAAATCGGGTCAAATGGTTTGCCCCTTCAGACTTATGATCAATCAGACATTACAGAATTAGCTCGTGTCTTTACCGGCTGGTCATATGGTGTCACCGCTCTGAATGATGGGTATCAGCCGGGTTCGGTGCCCAACACAGAATTTAACGACCGGGGTGTTGATCGTGCGGCCATTTATCACCCATATATGGCTGAGCCGATGACGGTCTTTTTAGACAACGGGTATGAGCCCGACAACAGACGGTATGTCAAAGTTCGAGATGAAGGTGAAAAAACGATACTCGGCGCAACATTTCCGGCCGGGCAAACGGGTGAGCAAGATTTGGCTCAAATCATGGGTATTTTAAGCACCCATCCCAATACCGCACCGTTTATCAGCTATCGGCTTATCCAGCGGTTTGTCACCTCTAATCCTTCGGCCGGGTATGTGTACCGAGTCAGCAGCAAATTCACCGAAACAAACGGGAATCTAGGTGAAACGATTAAAGCGATCTTGCTCGACCCAGAAGCACGGAATCTAGCCAAAGCGGAAGAAATCGGTTCTGGTCGCGTTCAAGAGCCATTGATTCGAATGATGGGAATGTTCCGCTTAATGAATGCTGAATACGCTAACGAAGCTGAATTCCCAATTTCTGGACTGGTCGCTCATGGGCTACCGGCAAATGAGCTAAACCTCTATGAGGCGGATGCCAAACGATTGTTTCTCAACCAAAGCCAAGTTGGGAGCAATAGTTCATCATTTGGTCAAGCACCACTTACAGCCCCCAATGTGTTCAATTGGTTTATGCCGGACTTTGCTCCGGCCGGGCCAGTTGCGGCGGCCGGAAATGTCACCCCAGAGATGGGCCACATGAACGAATCAACGGTTATCAATTTCTACAATTCGATCAATGCGTTTGTCTTTGCCAACGGCGTCAACAAAGGGTCAACCGGATATCCGGCTAAATACCAAGGGGACAAACCACGGCCGCTGTTTGTCGACCCCCAAATTGGGCTAGATGCTTACATGAGCGTGATGGACACCAACAATGACAACACCATATCTGAACTCGATACGTCATTTGATGATGACCTCGCGGTTCGCGAAGCAACTGCGGCCGTCATCGATGCCTATGACTTGCTCATTTGTGATGGCTGGCTCAATGCCAGAGCGACGGGCAACGGGGCAACTGATCCGAGAGAAATCATCATTGAAGGGATCTCAGGAACCCATGCAAGCGATGATGGCAAAACTGAAGAAAGAGCGATCAAAGCGCGTGACAATCGACTGCGTGAAATTGTATTGGTCCTGTTTACCGCACCGCAGTGTGTCGTTCAAAAATAAAAAGAGGGAGAAAAAAAGATGATTAAAAAAGACGAACATGGAATCAGTCGACGAGAATTTATCCGCCAGTCAGCCTGTGCCGCGCTAGAGCTAACAAGTGTCGTGAATACAATGGCATTTCTACGGCTCACCAATGCGGCCGTAACCAGCAGCAACATCTTCGCAGATGATTATAAAGCCCTCGTGTGCGTATTTCTGGCGGGCGGCAATGACTCCAACAACCTCATCGTACCGATGGGCGACTCCGGTTCTAACCCAATTCGAGCCGATTATGAAGCTGGCCGAGTTCACTTGGGGTTATCAGATGCGGATGGGTTACATCCTTTGAACGTGCCTGCCAATACCAACGCTTTTAAAAAGTATTACTCAAGCGGCACCTCTCCATTGGGCATTCATCCTTCTACCCCAGAGTTGGCCCAAATGTTTAACGGTGGCGACCTCGCCTTTGTTTGCAATGTAGGATCATTGCTTTACCCGATCCCCACACGAGATGATTACATCAATAAGTTAGTGCCAGCCCCACCCCGCCTCTTTGCGCACGATGCGCAACAGATGCAGTGGCAAACGTCTATCGCAGATCAGCCGGGCGCCGTTGGCTGGGGAGGCCGTATGGCGGATCTGATGAATGCTGGTTACAACGGCAGTGAATCAAAAGTATCTATGTCGATCTCTTTGGCTGGGATTAATACGTTTCAAAAAGGGATGCAGCCAGAAACGGCCGCCTTTGCCCTTACATCGGGTGGGGCACGCTCACTTTCCGGTTTCGGTAGCAACTATTCAAATGCATATGAGTCAGGCAGTACCTTTGCGAACCCGACCTATAAGGACAATACCTCAGGGTCTCGCTTAAAAATGGTTGAAACGCTCATGCAATTGACAAATGACAATCTTCTAGAGAATGAATATGCGCAAACGCTAGTCTCAGCTCGTAATGTGGAAGATGCTGTCGGTGGCTCGATCTCAGCGGCAGATGGGAGTGGGGTCGATTTTGACACGATCTTTGCAGATGCAACCACGAGTCTAGGCGACCAGCTCAAAATGGTGGCGAAGCTCATCACCGGCCGCTCTGCGCTAGGCAATCGGCGTCAAATTTTCTTCGTGCAGGTTGGTGGGTACGACACCCATGCGAATCAGCTCGAATCACATTCTGAGCTGATGGGTGAACTTTCAACTTCGCTAAAAGCGTTTAAAGATGCTTTGGTTGCGGCCGGAGATTGGGACAAAACAGTGGCATTTACAGCGTCTGACTTTGCTCGCACATTTAGCCCAAACGCTACAGGAACCGACCATGCTTGGGCCGGTCACCAAATTGTGATGGGTGGCCCTGTAGCCGGTGGCGATATTTATGGACACTTTCCATCGCTAAAAACAGGCGATCAGCCAGGCTCAATTGATGCACATAAGCTACGCGGCCGTTGGATTCCATCGATTGCCGTCGATCAATATGCAAGTGTGATGGCCCGCTGGTTTGGCGTGCAAGCAAGCGAGATGGACACGATTTTCCCCAACCTTGTCCGGTTTAATGACCCCATCTCATCTTCAGAACCCAATCTTATGTTTTTGCCGGTCAGCTAAAACAGGCTAATAAACGCTGCTCACCAAAAATGCGATTGAGAGAATGCACATCAAAATGGCCGGTTGGGCAGCTGGTTCTTCATCATATACATAGTGAAAAAATATCGCGCCAGCGGTAATGAGAACCAAAGCGACCGCCCCAGTTCGGGCAACCATCGGGTACGGCACCCAAAACCAAACAGACAGTCCCGCCATCAGTTCTGCAAATCCAATCGAGCGGATTCCCTTGCGATCAATACCGTATTTATCAAAATACAGCTTTTTTTGTTCTTTGAACAATTTTTTCGGTTGTCCAAGAATCTTTGCCATCCCTGTCACCGGAAAAAAGAACCCCAGTAAAACTGCTAATGTCCATGTTGCAATTGCCATAGATAGAATGCTACCTAACCCAGTGCGATTAGGCTAGGTTTTTACAGAAAAGTTTTTAGTCTAAACTAGCAACCAACGCCCGGCGGGCCTCTTCATCGGCCGCACCGTCTGTGATAATCTCCAACAGATAAGGCTTATCGTTTTGCAACGCGCGCTGGACCCCAGCAGCAAAAGCGGACCTATCTGTAAAGCGTTCATGCTCCAAGCTATAGAGTTGGGCCGTATGAGAAAAATCAAGATCATGTGCCGTCAGAAACAGCTTCTCAAATGGTTCTCCAAACTTTGAAACGGGCAACCTACGGAAAATACTTCCGCTGTTGTTGTTAAACAAAATTATCGTCAGATTTGGCAGCTCGCGTGCCATGAGTAGCCCGTTCATATCATGGTAAAACGATACATCCCCGATAATCAAAAATGTCGGTGTATCAGGATCAGCCAACGCTATACCGCAGGCGGTTGAAACAACACCGTCGATGCCGCTGGCGCCCCGATTGCCAAAAACATGAATTTTTTTAGCGGAGGGTCGGCCGAATGCGTCCAAATGGCGTACGGGCAAACTATTCCCAATCACAAGGTTACACTCTGGCAGCGTCTCACTTTCCAGAAAATCAAACAAGTAGCCAGCATCAAAATCGGCCGCTTGCAACCCTTTAGACAGTTGCCTCTGAACTGCCTGCTCCCATTCCATAACAGAGCGTTGCCAGGCCAAACCGGGCGGTACCTTGCGTCGTTCCCACGAAAAGTTCCGAGCGATGTTGCCCGCCGTTACGCAAAAAGCCACCTCATCAATCTGCCAAAAATCACTGGTCAGATGGCTGTCATCGGCCCAAACGCCATTCGAACGCACATGCAGCCGTACCGCCGGGTCGATGCTGTTCAAATATTCGTTCAGCCACTTTGAGGTTGGGACAGCTCCAAAGCGAATCACAATTTCAGGTGCATCCCATTCCGGCTTTCGACCACCAGCTAAACCAGACTCATACCCGCCGACAATCAGGGCCGACTTCTCAGTTCCAAACCGCACTCCTGAAAGGGGGTCAGCAAATAGTGGATAACCTGATTGCAGAGCAAATGCGCCTACGGTGGCAGCAAATTCACCCTCAGGGCAATTAGGCCCGCACACAATAATGCCGCGCTCATAGCGTGAGAACCATTGGCCTAATTGATTTTCTTGCAAGCTATTTAAGTGTCCAATGATTGGTGACCAGTGATTGGTAGAGCCAACCAACTGATCACTGTTTATGGATAACTGATCGCCAGCCGAAGGCTCAAGTGGTTTCCGAAATGGAAAGTTAACATGTACAGCGCCCTTGCGGCATCCAGTGGCAGTGGCATAAGCGCGTCCGGCCGTTGTCATCACATTACGTAACGCCACATCTGGCATGTTTTGCTCAGGCAAAGCCATATCAACGGCCCATAATACATGGTCACCGTACATTTTGACTTGGTCGATGGTTTGATTCGCACCACTATGGCGTAGCTCCGGCGGCCGGTCGGCCGTCATCACAATTAGCGGCACCTGTGACATATTGGCTTCGATAATCGCTGGATAAAAGTTAGCAGCCGCAGTTCCGCTCGTGCATACGATGGCAACCGCTCGGCCGGATTTCATCGCCAAGCCTAGCGCTAAAAATGCCCCACTGCGTTCATCGAGGCACAAATGTGTTTGAACTTCTTCATGTGCTTCAAACACCAGCGTCAGCGGCGTGGAGCGTGAACCGGGGCAAATCACAACGTCGGTCAGCCCCGCATGGACCAATCCGTTAATAAATATTTGGGAGACTAAAATGTTTTGGTTCATCAGTGGTCTTTGGCCAAGATATTAGATATGGAAAAGTAGATGCTCATAGATCAAGAACACCACATATCTAACATCTAACTACTTGCGCGCAGCGCATTCAGCATCGGTTTAAACTTAATCGCCGTCTCTTCCCATTCGCTATCAGGGTCAGAGTCAGCCACAATTCCCGCCCCAGCATAAGCCCAGACACGGTCTCGCTGGGCCACGGCCGAGCGGATCGCAACCCCAAATTTTCCGTCTAAGTTTTGGTTGAGATAGCCAACAGGGGCACCGTACCAGCCGCGTGTCACCGGCTCATCACTGGCGATAAATGACATCGCTTTATCACGTGGAGCACCACCCAAAGCTGGGGTTGGATGCAACTGTTCGATCAAACAGATGATCCCGTCGGCCGTGGCCGTCTCACCTGCCATCGGAGTATACAAATGTTGAATATTGCCAAGCTTCATCAGTTTGGGCTCATCAGAGACATTTAACTGGGTTGTCAGGGGTTCAAGCCTGCGCCGAATTGAATCAACGACCAGCTTATGTTCGATTTGATTTTTTGGATCGTTAAGTAAGCCAGCGCCAAAGGCATCATCGGTCGAAGGGGTGTCTCCCCGAGGGGCAGAACCAGCCAGACCCATGGTTGCTATTTTCCGGCCGTTCGTCTCAATTAACGTCTCTGGAGTTGCCCCGTAAAATGCATAAAATGGCTGCGGTTCAAACAAGAAGCGATTGCATTCACCGTAGTGTTCATCAAGCCATTTTAATAGATGGGTCATGCTCACCGGCCCATCCAGCCCGATCTCACACACGCGTGACAGCACCACTTTATCCATCTCACCGGCACGCATTTTCTTGATCGCTAAGTCAAGCATCGTCTTCCACTGTGTCTGCGACATCGGATATGAGCTTTCTTGCGGCACGGGCTGTGCAATATCATCGGAGTCATCTACTTGCATCAGCTCTGTGAGACGGCTGTGCAACACATCAACCATGTCGGCCGCAAGCTCATTGGCTTCATCCTGGTCGGCCGTCAAAATATTGATGGTCAGCCATGTTTTTCCATCGCTTGAGGCAAATTGATAATGGGGCAAAATAAAGTGAGCCGGATAAAAAGAGGACCACGCCACGTCAGGAATAAAATCGGCCGTGAATGAAAATCCGCCAAAAAGATGGGGAGAGGCAAGGGGTGAGCCGCCGTCGGCCTGATGAATGACGGCCGTATCAAACAAATCCTCAGACTGTGATTGAATCTCGCTAAAACGCCGTTTACCCCACCCAAACAGCTCTCGTGCTTTACCAATTCCGGCCAAGCTCAACGACTGATCGCGCCATAAAAAGCGTGATTCGCCCCTGCCATGACGCAAAAAACGGTAGATGTCTAGCCCATCGGCTGGGATTGTGACAGACAGCAAAACTTGTGCAGATTCAGTTTCAGATTGCAGCTCAATATCGGGATCCATAATAGAATTCCTCCCTATGCTTCAGGGTTTTCAGCTTGATGCCCAACGCTTCGCAATAAAATCGGGACGAGCTCGGTTACGATTGTCTGATTTTTCGGCTCACCCGTATACACCCAGCGAATCACCAGATGATAGATGGCACCCATCCAAGCATGCGACACAAATTCAACATCAAATTCATCGGGCGCAAGTTCACCTGCATCAATCGCTTCTTGCAAATACTCAGCAATCATGCGAGCAAAACGCTCGTTGACTTCCATGCGCTTTTGTTCAAACGGTTGGCCTAACCCCATCGCCTGCACAAGCAAAATTTTGGCCGGCCGGCGATACCGAGCAAACGTCTCTAGCACCGTTTTAAGCGCAACTTCGACCCGTACAATCCCTTTAGGTTCTGATTCAATCGCTTCTCGGGTTTGTTTTTCCAACATATCAGAAAATTGATCAACTAAGGATAAAAACAGCCTTTCCTTATTCGGGAAGTGAAAGTAAATCGACCCTTTTGAGGTAGCCGACTCGTCAGCAATTTCGTCTAACTTGGTGTTGTGGTATCCCTTGTCTGAAAAAACATCAAGGGCTGCATCGAGGATCTTTTTGCGTGTATTTTCTTTATCTCGTGACATAGTTTTGAGTGTACTCATCAATTGAGTGATATTATATTAGCAAGAAAACCGACTGGTCAGTCGATTGTGAAAATATTAACAATCTCTTTTGCTGTCGTCAACTTTCATATCCAAAATTAACTGAGTTGTTACGGCGACCTTCTCCAAAAATGAAGATACTTAATATTCAAATCGTGACGAGGAATCATGGGAAGCCTCATGGAGAAAATAATGCTTTCAGAACTACAAAAATCAAAAATTCCAAACCTTTTTCAGATGTTTGATGCAAACCAAAATGGGGTCTTAGACAAAGAAGACATTGTTAGAATCATCAACAAATGTGCGATTCAAAAAAATTTAGACAAAAGTAGCGAGGCTTATAATCAACATGAATCGGCATTCTTAGGATTATGGGTCGGCATGACATCGTTGGCGGATAAAGATTTAGATGACAAAGTGACGCTTGAAGAGTTCTTAGCGTTTTTTGATTATTTAATCGAATCTCAGAACAACTACAAAGGGTTAGTCAACGGAATTAGCGAAGGGTTTTTCTGTACATTCGATCAAGATAATGATGGCGCCCTCACATTTATAGAATATCGGCACTTCTATGAAGCGATGGGATTAGATGAACGCTATGCGAGAGATATTTTCCGACAGCTTGATTTAGACTCAAATGGAAAAATCGCTATTAAAACGCTGAAAATTCTCATCGACCAATTTTTTAGAAGCCAAGATGAAAAGGCACCTGGGAACCAGTTTTTTGGGCCGATAAAGTACGTGAGCGCATAACAGAGTGCCATCTAGCCGAATTACCTCTTAATCTGATCATTAAAATCTTTCGCAAAGCGCAAATTAATAACATTTAATTTGCGTCGTTTGCATCCTACAGTTGGCATCTTGCATACTTCACCACTATGAAAAAAGAGATAAAAGCGATCATTTTCGACATTGGCGGTGTCCTTATCCGCACGGCCGACCGTACCCACCGCAACAACCTTGAAAACCGTTTAGGGCTCAAACGTGGTGAATCTGAAATCCTAGTATTTAATGGTGAGATGGGTAAGAAGGCCCAAATGGGCCAAATCACATCGGCCGAGCTTTATGCATGGATTCAATCTCATCTAAATCTCGACGATGAAGGCATTAAGCAGTTCAAAGATGAATTCTGGGCTGGAGATCATCTTGATGTCGAGTTGGTTGATTTCATCCGAAAATTAAGAGAGAAATACACCGTTTGCATCATCAGCAACTTTATGGATGCCTTGCCCCACATGCTAAAAACTGACTACCCGGCCGCAGACGCGTTTCACTTCACTGTTGTGTCAGCCCATGTTGGCACCATGAAGCCAGCTCCCGGAATTTTTGAATACACACTGAAGTTGCTTAATCTACGGCCGGAAGAGACTGTATTCATCGACGACTTTCAACATAATATCAACGGTTGCCAAGCGGTCGGCATGCACGGTATCCACTTCAAACCTGACTTAGATTTGAAAGTAAAACTGGAAGAGTTTGGGGTTAAACTATAATCTAGTTAACTTTTAGGCGCTCAGCCTCATTCTCAAATATCTCATCGCACCATGCATCATATCTTCCTTTCTCCCCATTATGACGACGCTGTTTATTCTTGTGGTGGTACGCTTGCCAGCTTAACCGCGGCCGGTGAATCGGTAACGGTTCTAACCATTTGCGCAGGATCACCACCAACTGATCAGCTATCTTGGTTTGCGGAACAACTGCACGAAAGATGGGGCTTATCTGACCCAAAAGCGGTTGAAACGATGATCAAGATTCGTCGTCAAGAAGATCAAAATGCATTGCAACTGGTTGGTGCTCAAAGCCACTATTTGCAGGTGCCCGATTGCATCTACCGACGTGGCGGAGAACGCAACCGCTGGCTTTATGCTCGGGAAGAAACACTATTCGGCAAACTCAATGGTCTTGAAGATGGGCTTATTTCTGATATTGCCCGCTCCCTTATCAGCTTCACAAATCAAATTTCAGATGATCCCGACAACGAAGTGCGGGTCATTTCACCTTTAGCCATTGGTAATCATGTTGACCATCAGCTAGTTCGCTATGCTGCCGAACGTGCATTCGGGGCTGAGACACTTACCTTTTACCAAGACTTTCCCTACATTCTAAATCGCGATCAAATTGTCACCTATGAAGATTCGGCCGATTGGCAATCTAATATCGTCTACCTTGATGAAAGTGCAATTGACAACAAAGTTGCTGCCATCACAGCTTATGAATCACAGATTTCAACGTTTTGGGAAAATAAGCAGGCGCTGGACAAAGAAGTCAGAGAATTTGTGCGCGGCTGGGGGAATGGAGAAGTTTACTGGAGCTTTTACCCCAGCTCGTTGCGCCAAGGTTACCTCTAAGCCCTATTTGCTTAGGACAACAGCTATTCTGAAGCTGAAACCACTTGGATAATTGCCGTATCCCGGCCGGGCAGCGCATCAACCAGCGTAATCAATTCCCCATTGATTTCTCGTGCTTCTCCCAGCACAAGGATTAAATCAGTTCCCTCTTGATCAGATTCAGAATAAATAACAGACACCCCAGCCGATACCCCATCTACAAATTTTAAGCCGATGCGAGTATTACCCACGGAACCGACTGTCCCTTGAGAAATAGACACAACCGTTGGATCATTCAGGTCGTAATCAACAGAAGGGTTGCTTAAATTATCTACGCGTAAAAACAGAAAAAAGCCGCCTAAAACGACCAGAGCCAATAAAAACCAAAGCCATCTTTTTCTCATGATCAAATCTCCCTACTCATTTACTTGCGTGGCACAATCGGATTAACGCTAACACCCCGCATCGTTGACTCAAACTCTGCAGCTGTCAGTACGCTCTCTCCATGCTCCCAGCCCCACGGGTTACGAATTTTCACAACCCCTGCCGCAGCATCAACTCCAGAGATGTAATATGCATGTCCGGCCGCCAGCTCCCCACCCTGCTTATTTTTTGCAAACCGAGCGTGGCGCGTACGATCAGGGAAGTCAATTACAAATTTAGGGCCTAAAGCTATTTTTAAATCACTGCGTGTGTAACAAGACATGGCATACCCATCGGCCGCCATCTTGTGCAGTTTGGGAAGATCAGCCGCGCGGGCTTTGTATGCCTCACTCTTTTGCCCTGTTAATGACTCCATCGCATGATGGGGCCAGCCTCCGATTATTTTGTTATATCCACCCAGCATATCGGCATAAGCCTGCTCAAGGATTATGGGCCAAACTTCAACCTGGCGGCCAAAACGGGACTTGATTACGTCACCCACTTTGGTAAAAACAATCTGACCATCTCTTTGAGGAACAACAGCATGCACATTAATCGTTACAGGATCTAATCGGCCAAACCAGCCGCGCTTGAACAATTTCACATCGTAGCTTTTGTCTTCTTTCGGGGTGATGAGGCTCTTGATAAATGACGGCCGATATTGAGCAATAGACGCAATCGTCGATAAGAAATAACAGTCTCCCAATAACCCTTGATCCACGTCATTTGGATGGATACCGGCCACAAATGCCTGATGCCCTATAATTTCTTTATAAACCGCCCCATCTGAATTGGGAACTTTATCAAAATCTAGTTTCTTGGGAGCAGCCATCTTTTACTCTCTCTTTTTTTAATCAGTTGTTCGGAATCAAATAATCTTGCGGCCGATCAGATAAAATAACTGACATCGGAACAAAAGTGTACCCTCGCGCCTGCATTTCTCCAATGTATCGATCGATCGCTTCAGGCGTTCCTGGATGCCATGTATGTGAGTAAATAAGCCCCCCAGCATATGAATTGTCCAACATCGTTTTACACATCGTTTCAGCATTAGTCCCAACACGCCAATCTTCTGCGCTCCCGGTCCACAACACAGTGCTATAGCCCTTTTCGTACATCAATTTTACTGTCTCATCTGACCATGACCCAAATGGTGGCCGAAAGAAAGGCTTTGTCGTTTTTCCTGTTAACTGCTGCACAAACGCTTCAGTTAAATCAACTTCTTCTCCAAATTCCTCGATATCCATAAAGGCAACATCTTCATGAGACCAAGCATGATTGGCCAATTCATGGCCACCTGTAGCAAAGGCTTGTATCCACTCTGGATAAATTTCAGCCCAAGAGCCTAGAACAAACATTGTCGCTTTTACATTTCGACGGTCTAAGACTTTGAGCAACTTACCCAATGAATCGGGTGATCGTTCGACATCAAACCCTAGATGGATGATTTTAAGCCCATTGCTAAATCCGTTGTATATTACGGCCGGCTGCGGTGTATGCGGTGGGAATTCAGCTGAAACTAAAAATTTGTTTCGATAGTTGATTGTCTGGTCAAGCGGCCGACACCCTGCACCGACAGTTGCAGTAGCTTCCATCGTCGGCTCGAGCGTAGGCATTAATGTTGGCTCGGCCGTTGACTCGATTGTAGGCTCTATTGTTTCGGTTAAAGCGACTTCAATCGTAGCGGGTAACTGAGTCGGATCAGGTAGAGTCTCTGTTGTACTGATAGTTGCGGTCGATATATCAAAAACAACAACCGGGGGCAGTGTTTTTGTGGGTTGTGGTGTAGACGTTACAGATTGTTCCTTAACTTCTTCTGTGACAGAACTAACTTCCAAAGGTTGTAGATTAGCTGACGGCTCAGAACTGCACGCTACAAGCCCCAACGAGAATATGCTAACCACTAACAT
Organism: Anaerolineae bacterium; assembly: GCA_045105475.1. Classification (GTDB taxonomy): domain Bacteria; phylum Chloroflexota; class Anaerolineae; order Promineifilales; family Promineifilaceae; genus WTJY01. Next base: position 52,230 of record JBGCDP010000059.1, on the reverse strand, counting down.
TAATCGGTAAAAACCCATCCCCATTTCCTTAATTGAGCTTATACGCCAAATTTAATAACCCGAACACATTAGTTACTCGTCACTATCTGCAGGATCCGCAGGGTAAGGAATATAACGAACCAAGCCTCCACCCTCTTCATTCAGGCTTTGCCCAGCCATCCAGATAGTACCGCGACTATCGACTATCATCTCTAAAATCCGATCCGTTGGCAGGCCGTCTCTCACAGTTACTTGAAGCCAATCGATTGAATCATAGTAGAAAAGTGAGTTACTCGTTGTAGAAACTACAGTTTCAGTTGTTCGCTCTTTAAAAATAACGTCTGAAATATAGTAGCCGCGCACTTGTGGAATCTGCACCAATGTTCGGGCTTCATTCAAGATGTATAAATCGTCGCCATTGCCAACATAAAGTGTGCCGTTTGGCCCATTCTCAATTACAGCTACTGGGTCAGGAGATAAGGGGCTGTTATTGCGATCGAACACATTGAACACGCCACCTGTCAAAACACCAATGCGGCCGTCTTCAAGGCCGATATATAGGTCATCACCTACCCATTTGAGCGTCCTAACATTGATCGAGGGCAGATCACGCATCTCAGAAACAGCCCGACCATCATATTGAAATATTCCCTGATTAGTGCCTATCCAAATATTTTTTTCACGATTATCTTTAGCAATCGCGCGAATTTGCTGCTCAACCATAATCGGTTCTTGCAGCCATGCTGAGCCAAAATAAACGGCTCCTCTAAATGTGCCTACCCACATACCACCGTCAGGGTCAGGAAATAGCTCCGTTATCCAATTCGCAGGCAAAACACTATTCTGATTATCAAGGTATTCCCAGTTCTCACCCGACAAATCTCCAACTGGAGCCTTATACAACCCTTTCCGAGTACCTATCCAGACAAAACCATCGGCTTCAGCCAAAGCGGTAATTTCATTAATTGGAAACTGATTTGGCACAATTAAAGGTTGCCAACTTTCCATTTGAATCGGAGCAGCAGGATCGCTTTTCTCAACGAAAGTCCCTAAACGCACCCCATCTCGTCGATGTCCATAAACCAAATTTCCGTCTGAGACATCAAGCGCAGTTATCGCCCCTTCTAACTGGAATTCACCAGTAGGGTGCCGATAAATTTTTTCACAACTCAGGGAAGATAATGTGAAGCCGCAAATATTCCCAAACCCGGTCCCATACCACACCACACCATCATCATCGATGGTAACTGATTCCCCCAAACCTCTGGGCAGATTGGTATTCTCATCCGTATAAAGCGTAAATTCACCACGACTGTTACCAGCCAGCAAGCCATCATTCGTTGCCATCCAAACCAAACCGGTTACTTCTGAGTCCCACACCATTTCTGAAATATTTTGTGAGGGTAATGTTCCTTCCGCTTTACTAAATGACTCAACTTCACCAGTCGATTGATTAAAATGTAACAAGCTGCTGCCAGTGTTGATCCATGCAACCTCATCTACAAGAAGAATCTGGTCAACAGCATCTGTAGGTAAACCGTCACTACGATCGATTCGGTCAATGCGCTCACGGCTACCGTTCCCAATCTCATGAACAGTAAAGCCATCGTTAGCGTAGCCCACATAGAGTTTGACGCTGGTCCCCTCATTTTTACATGCAATAGAGCTCACGTGATTATTGACCAACTGCCTGCCAGCTGCATCAAGGATTTCGTTTTCTAGCGTCTCAAGATCAAGAATGCCGACACCGCTTTCGCTCGCAATAATCAGTTTGGGGTCAGGGATCTCACAATAAACGATTTGATTAATATCATTCCCCACCAAACCATCATAGCTTGTTAGACGGGTGGCTACCCCTGCTTCCAAGTCCCAGACAGTTAAGCCTGCTCCAGACGCAGCATAAATAACATCGCCAACTTGCACAACATCTCGAATGGTATTGGCGTTGGAATACATGTACCAACCCGCTTCTTCTAGTGTGAAACCGTTTGATCGCGAGCGACGCAAGAATGTACTGCTTGGCGGTAAAGACTCCCAAGCATAGCTGGTTGTTTCCAACACGGCCGAATTTGCGGTCGGTATGTCAACAATCAGTCCTGCTTCAGGGTCAATTTCAGTTTCCTCAACGGCAACAGTTCCTGTTATCGCTGGTGAAACCAACTCAGGATCATCTTCACCGGTTGATTCTATTTCTGCGATCGGAGTAGCCACCTGCGGCCGTATGACGTCTGCCATGGCCAAACCAAATAAAACCAAGGCCCCTAAAACAAATAGTGAAATCAAGCCAATCAATGTTGAAGCAACCATAGACGCACGGCGCCGAGCCACCTTTGGGTCTTTTTGTGCTGGTTCCAATATCTCTTCTGATTTACGATCACTAACAGGGCTTTCTGACGTTAAGCTTTCAGGATTTTGAGGGCTTTGAGGATTTGCATAAAAAATATTTGTATCATGCAGGTCCGCATCTGGGCTTTCAACCTCATTAGGTTCAGATTCGACATCATTAGGGTCAATGGTGGCCAAGTCCCCAATTGCGGTCATCTCAGTACTTTCTTTAACAATGATCTGACTATCGCCAAATTCATCAATTTCAGGACTTTGCTCTAATGGACGGGGACGACGTACACCAACTTTGTGAGCGCCAAACGTAAACATCCAAGTTGGTATTTTCTCAAAATCAGCCGTCAGATCAGACTTTGAAATAATGTTAAAGCGTGTTGATCGATCGATGGAGTCATCGTGAGCCTGTGTATTTTTTTGATCAACTGGGGTCGCAATCCGAAAAATATATTTAAACCGATTAACCAGTTCGCTCGCAAAAATCGGCCGATTGAGATGAACGTAATCCAATCCTAGCTTAAAGAACTGATCGACCTCAGCGATATTTTTTTCAACATACAAACCAACTGATGGGATTTCATCTTGCAAAAGTAGATGGCTAATCTCACTCGATGTTTTGCCGACAAATGGGGTTACCCCGGTTAGCATGCGATACAGCAGGACTGAAAGCGAATATATATCGCTTTGGCGCACAGCCTCTTTACCTTTCAAATATTCTGGGCTGTACCAAGATAAATCTGACATCTGGTCGGGTGCGGGTGTGGGCATAACAAAACCACCCAAATAAGCAACACCCTCAAGATTGAACCAAATAGAATCGGGCGTCAGATTGCCATGCACAGTTTTTTGAGCATGGAGTGCATCTAAAGCAGTTGCGATCCGCTCAGCAATTGGCACAATTTCGGCCGGTTCCAGCTTCGTCCGGGACTCTAACTGTTCCTCTAGGGAGCCACCTTCCATTACAGGAGAAACGATATAAGGACGATCGCCATAGCTACCATATTGATACACTGGCAAAACTGCAGGGTTACTAATCCGGTTTAAGATTGCTCCCCTACTTTCAAATTCAGTTTGCATCACCTCGCCGGAAAAAAAATTATCCGGATACAAACGGAGATGCACTAGCTGACTATTTTTCTCGTTTTGTGCTTCAAAAACAGTCGCATACTTTTCTTGAGATATTTCTCGAATGAGTCGATAACGCTCTATACGGTCTGGTGTCATAGTTTTAGGCCATCAAAATTCTTTATCGTTAAAAGGGATGGTTTTATCGATGGCTGTTTCGCGATTTCAAGCTTTTATACCTTTGAGAGTTTTTAGAAATCGCTCTAGTTTAGCGTGGGGCTAAACAAGTGATGGGTTCATTTATGTAGAAGGATGACCCGTTCACCTTAAAATAGATATTACTTAATTTCAATGTAAAATTAATTTTATTTGATCGATTGGTAATAATAGAGGAAGCGCCAGCAGGTTGCGAGAAATATAGCTATATTTTCCCGATTGCTTCATTAAAGTGATTCTATCGATTTTGCAGAATCAAAGCATATATAAAAGAATATTAGCTAACTACAAAAGTCAACAATTACTCTTGCTAACATATCCGCTAGTTTAACCACAGAATCAATCTCAACCCACTCTTCAACTGAGTGCAGCCCATGGCCGACTGGGCCGATAAGAACTGTATCTGATCCTGTCTTTGAATGAAATGCGGCATCGGTCCAAAAATGTTGGCCGATAATTGGAGCCTGTTTGCCCAGAACTTGCTCAGTTGCCTGTTTTATGCTGCTAACAATCGGAGCACTTTCATCTACCTCAAACCAATCACGTACTAATTCTATACGCATTTCTATTTTTAGGTTTGGATCTTCAGCTTTTAATTCATCTATCAGGGTTTGGAACTCTGATTCAACCTGTTCGACTGTCTCACCTGGAATGGTACGCCGTTCAACCCCAAGCTTACATTCGGCCGCATAGGCACTCCAAGCTGACCCCCCAGAAAGAGTCGCTGCATGCAGCGAAGGTGGCCCAAGCAGAGCATGTGGCGGTCGCTGACCCAAAGCTTGTTCAAGCTGGTCTAATTTTGCTAAGAATCGCCCCATCCGCATGTTAGCATCAATTCCCATGTCTGGGCGACTCCCATGATAAGCTCGCCCAAATGTTTTGATTTCGACCCAAATAAACCCTTTATGCGCAATGCTAATTTCAAGGTCAGATGGTTCAGTCACAATCACAGCATCAGGTTGAAAGTGAGGCAAAATCGACTGCACACCAATACTGGCAAATTCTTCATCAGCAACTCCAGCAATATGTACGTCACCCTTTAGAGAAATACCTGCATCAACGACCGCTTTGATCGCTGCGATTTGGGCCGCCATTGCCCCTTTCATGTCCTGCGATCCACGGCCGTAAAGTTTTCCATCACGAATTGCACCAGAAAAAGGTTCCACCATCCCTTCAACATCAACTGTGTCAATATGGGCATTTAGAAGCAAACTTCGGCCGTTGCCACTACCGGCTAATGACCCCACGACACTTACACGATGAGGCTCTGGCTCGAACAGCTGCACATCAAGCCCCAAATCATTCAAAAGCGATGCAACATACGTGGCTGCCTCTTTTTCTCCTGCACCCGATGGATGCAAAGATGGATTCGTAGAATCAATTTGAACCAGCCTTTGCAATGTATCTATTAAATATTGTTGGTCAATTTTCATGCTTGAGTCTTCTAGTCTTTATTTATCGCAAGTTTCCATTATGGTGGGACAACTTGTCGTATTTAATTAATTCCCGATTTTGAGGGTGATAGGCAAGTAAAACTTTTCAGTCTCCTCTCCCATGACAGCGAAGTAAGTCAGAGTTGATCCATCGCTCGCGATTCGCACATTTTCTACAAAATCTTGATTTGCAGCCAGCACCCATCGGGTTGCTTCCGTATCCCAGTAAAAGATGCCTAATGTTTTTTCTTTGACGCGCCGAATCCCATTGTCATCATAGAAAACGGTCACAGAGAAATCTTTCTCAGGGATTATATTAACCGGAGAACGATCAACCAAGTTCACCGCTTCAATCACATATTGATAATGGGTTGTATCCATCCCATCTTCAGCTTCGGCCGGAAGATCATCAGGATCAAGCGCCAGAATGGTGATTTCAACTGTATCTGTGAATGTGCCACTAGGGAAATCAAATCTAAAATCCCCTGAACTTAACCGAGAATCTTGACCCGCTTCAATCGTTGCCACGATAGTAGGCAACGGAGTTGGAGTAAATGTTGGTGTCGGAGTAGGTGTATTCGTGGGAGTAGGCGTTGGTGTGGGCGTATTTGTAGGGGTGGGGGAAGGGGTATTTGTAGGGGTAGGTGTCGGGTCAGCCGATGATCTAAAGCTAGACACCAGCGGGGCGGTATAGCTCAAAGTTAGATAATTAGCGGCCCCATTTGAAAATTGATGATTAATCCCCGTTGGTTGCCCGTTGTAAAACTTATTATTGTTTGACCAATGGCTAATTCTTTGACAAAAACCAGGACAGCCGTTGGCATAGGCCATAATGGTTCTAAATGAATTAGAGCCTAAATATCGATGTCCATAGCTATATGAATATGCACCTTCACTTGAGCCAGCATTAGCCCGATCATGCTGAGCACCCATATTGTGTCCGGTTTCGTGAGCAAAGCTTAAATTTGAAACAGCACAATCGTAAGCAACAACACTATAAGCGTTTGAAGCAAAACTTGAAGACGGCCGACTCATCACATAGGCGATACCACAATAGTTACCCGCATCTTTGCGCATGAACGAAACAAGATCAGCCCCATACTCTTCACGCAAATCTTGAATCTGCTGATTATTGGCTAAATTAGGTAAATCATCATTGATATCGCCAGACTCGTTAAAGTCCACTTCTTGAACATGTACTAAATTCAAAGAGGCGTTTACATCACTATTTTGATAAGAGCTATTGGTCTGTGATACGGCCGAATAAATGATGTTCTGAATGTTATTCGTACCACCTGCCTGTGAACGTGCGGATGGGGAATAGACAACCAAAATATCTATTTGATTTGCTTGTGGGCTTCGACTTACGGGTAATTCAGCAGCCTCGAACAAATCGGCCGACTCTAAACCGGCCGGCACAAGCGGCTCAGCACCCGGAGGAAAAATTCCTGTAAGCTGCTGAACAACATGCACACCCTCCGCCGAACGATCTGGCAGAATGCGATAGAGTGCATTGCTAAGGCGAATATGGCCAAAAACGACATCCCCCTGCCAAGATAGGATGACTTCACTAAATGGGTCTGATGCATCACGCCCGACCCAAACAGTACCACTCTTATATGTATCAGTTCGGCTGTGTACACCCTCGATCTGAATTTGAGTTTTGTCAGCATCCTCGGCAAATAAAGTGAGCGATAAATCAGCGGCAGAGCGACCATTAAGCGCGGCCGGATTGAATTTCAAATAAGCTTCGCGCATCACCTCTGGTTCAGCGCTTTCAGCTTTTGCTTGAGGCGGAGCAGGGATCGGTTCAAAAATTACATTTGAAGAACCAGATACAGGCAGCTGTTGCCACAGGGAGAAAGCTAAAAGAATAAAAAGCAGGACAGCAAAGAGGGTTTCACGGCTCCAAATATTGAATGATTTCAGCATAAAAGGGGTCCCCAGCAAAACTGGGATTAGGAGGAGTTTGATTCAGAAAATATATTCACTCTAATCATACTGAATCAAAGCACAAACTGACCGTAAACCACCCTGCACTTTTATAATCCCTTTAGCTGATTTAAGGACTCTTTTCCCATTTTTAGCAGTTAGTCTAAATATCCAACAGATCTATGGGAATAAATCCGCTGCTCCCCGGCCGTTTTTTGATTCCGCTCTCACTTCCCATAACATGTTCTTCGTGGGTCTGTAAGTTAGTTTTAGGCAAAGAAGACGGGGCTGGAAAAGGAACATCATGTTTTAGCAGCAATCTGCGAATTACATAGATTAACAGCTTCGCGTCGTACCCTGCCTTGGTGTTCCGATACTGCTGTGGGTTACGGTTTGCCCACGCCTCTGTAATCGTAACCCCTTCACCAGATGGGTGAGGCCCAAACTGAACTTGGAAAATACACGTTCCGGTTGATGAACGGTGGACGAACATTTGATCCGCTTCATCGATATACAAAAACCATTTATCCTTATCAGTTTTAGGGACAAATCCAATTTTCATTTGCTCCCAAGCATCACTATCAATTGTGGCATCAATATCTAGCTCAGCCCTTTCTGGTGGCATGGGAGCTGTCTTCCAATCTGCTTTTTTTGCTGGTTCTATTATCATCTTTTTTTCCACATCTTACTGTGACTTTTAAACTGTAAGTATTTTGGTTAGACTGGCCACAAATCGGTCAATTTCATCAAACGTGTTGAAGTAATGCACCGATGAGCGGACCAAAGCGGAAATTCCTCTTTTTTCAAAGGATACAAACGATCCTGATCCACTTGATGAAGAGACATTAATCCCCTCTTTCGCCAGTGCCGCCTTAATATCATTCGCAGACATCTGCTCTGCTTGAAAGGTAACCAAGCCGCATTTTTCTTTGCCAACGTCTGCCACCGATACGCCTTCAATCCGGGAGAGTTTCGCACGCAAGTCGGCCGAAAGTGCATAAATACGCTCTTGAATAGCTTCTAATCCCCATTCCAAGGCATAATCAATTGCAACGCCTAAGGCCGCTTTACCAGCAAAGTTTTGCTCCCAATTTTCAAATTTTCGGGCATCAGCACGAACTTGATATTCGGTGGGAGAAATAAGGTCAGCCGCATGCTGATCAAGCATAATCGGTTCAAGCGTTTGCCCAAATTCACGGCGGACATAAAGTAAGCCTGTGCCGCGTGGGCCACGCAAAAACTTCCGGCCGGTGCCAGACAACATATCACAGCCAATCGCTTGCACGTCCAATGGTATCTGGCCTACCCCTTGGCAGGAATCGAGCAAATAGGGAATACCGGCCGCTTTAGCGATTTTCCCAACGGCTACAGCCGGGTTCACCAACCCACCGCCAGTGGGTATATGGCTAATCGCAATCAGCTTTACCTTTTCATCGACTAAATTCTCTAAAGCCGTCACATCCAATTGCCCATGTTCATCATCCGGCACAAAAACAACTTCAGCCCCATACCGTTTAGCCTGTTGCAGCATTGAAATCACATTACTACCGTACTCTGCAATAGAAGTGAGAATTTTGTCTCCAGCCTCAAACCTAATCGAATAAAAGGCCATGTCCCATGCACGGGTTGCATTCTCGATAAAAGCAACCTCATCTGGATCACAATTTAGAAGTTTGGCAGATGCTGTATAAAAGTTTTCAAGCGCATCAGCTTCGGCCGCGGCCGTCTCATATCCGCCAATTTCTTCCTCCTTGTGTAGATATGCGTGAAGCACATCCGCGACAGGAACCGGCATCAGTGATGACCCTGCATTATTAAAATGAATTCGATTATTCGCAGCACGTGTTTCTCGTCTCGCTTTTTCAATATCAAAATTGTTCATAATTTTGGGCACCACCCAGCCTATTCGTGAAAATATTTCCTTGGAATTATCCCATATCTTTTAAATTGAGCCTAAAATCACCGCTCTATTATTAATACACTCAATTAAAATTATGCCTGAAGGACCAGAAATAAGACTCGCAGCCGACGAAATCGCCAAAGCACTTGTAGATCGGCCGACAACCGAAGTTTTCTTTGCTTTCGATCACCTCAAACCCTATGAAGCCAAACTATCGGGCAGAACAGTGACCACCATCGAAACCTATGGGAAAGCGATGCTGACACGCTTTGACAACGAACTCAACATTTACAGTCACAACCAGCTTTATGGCATTTGGAAAATCCGAAAATTGCACGACTATCCCAATACAAAACGACAGCTCAGGCTTGCCATTCACAATGAGGAAAAATCAGCCTTGCTTTATAGTGCGTCTGATATCGAAGTTTTGGAAGATTGGGCAGTGCAAGAGCATCCATTCATTAAAAAGATTGGGCCTGATTTATTAGACCCATCAGTCACCGTGGATCAAGTTGCGGTGCGTTATATAAGCGATCAATTCAAGCGTCGTAGACTGGCCACTATTTTGCTAGATCAAGGATTTTTAGCTGGGATCGGAAACTATTTACGCAGTGAGATTTTGTACGTTGCCGGAGTCCACCCCAAAATGCGGCCGATCGACTGCACGCCAGAGCAAATTCAAAAGCTGGCGGAAGCTTCTGTTAGGTTAACGCGCCAGTCCTATCAAACAAAAGGGATCACAAACGATCCTGAACTTGTTAAGCAGCTTAAGAAAGATGGGCTAACCCGGGCAGAATATCGCTATTTCATCTTTAACCGGGAGAATAAATCTTGTTATGGTTGCGGCAATCCAATCATAAAAGAAATGCACGGATCCAGGAGGCTCTATTTATGCGAAATATGCCAACCTCCTAACTAAAACAAATCGAGAAAATACGTAATTATACGCATATTATAGATAGGACATTAGCACTATCCTACACTATATAGAATAGCTAGAAGCAAAATTCTTACTGGAAAATATTATGCTACAAAATCAAACTATGCGTCCCTTTGAAGAAATAAATGCCGAGACAAAACACTTGATGCCGCATGCTGTTATCGTAGAAGATGAAGAAGCATTATCAGTTGCATTCCAAATGGCTCTCACACAGGCGGGATATTACGTACAAGTCATTCGAGACGGACGGCAAGCCCTTAAGCATCTTAAAAATATCTCTCCAAGATTATTATTGCTAGATCTAAATTTACCGGGGGTTTCTGGTGCTGATATTCTAGCGTCTATCAAAGAGTTACCAGCTTATAAAGATACGCACATCTTTTTAGTTACAGCCAATACCAGGCTGGCTCAAGAATTAGAGGGTTCAGTTGATTTAGTTTTAGAAAAACCGATTGGCATTAAAGTTCTACAACGTTTGGCAGAGCGCTATAAACCTATGAGGCAATTTAAAGAACAACCAATCGAGCCGATCGATATTCCAAACTACCCTAACATCGCTCCCAACTACGGCTAGTACATTTTGATGACAGCCATCTCTTGATTTCTAATATCGCAAACGCCTTACTGCAGCAGGGTTCCTACAACTAGCCTAATTCAGCCCGTACATATATCAACTCCGCTAAGTCAACAAATTGAATCAGACCCAGCCCAAGCTTGAGCTGAGTCTGCTAAACCAGAAATTACTGACCCAGTGGATTAAATCGATAAATGACACCAAGTGTCGAATCTGATACATAGACTTGGCCTTGACTGTCTGTCGCAATCCCAACCGGCAGTGAAAATCCATCTGTACCGTTAGAAAATGCCCCAAATCGGCCGAGGTAATTCCCACCACGGTCAAAATATATTACCCGATACCCTTCAGGATCAGTAATATAGACATTACCAGTGGGGTCTGTTGCGATATAGGGTTTATTATCAACTGACTGGCTTTTATCCCACGCATCTACTTCCCATTCATTCACAGGGAAAATTTGGTTATCAGCCATGATGAACTCCTGAATACGGTTGTTCCACGTATCAGCAACAAAAACTGCGCCATCGGCCGAAACGCCTAAGCCAACAGGTTCAAAGAATTCACCACCACGAACACCTTGTCCGCCAACAGCACTTAGAAATTGTCCATTGCGGTCAAAAAGCTGGATACGGTGATTACCTGTGTCAGTTACCATGAGGGTGTCATTTGGCCCAAGAACGACATCACGCGGTCCATAGAATTGCCCCCCTCCTTCAGTAGGAGAGCCAGGAGAACCGCTAATACCGAACATCAGAACAAATTGCCCTTCAAGGGTAAACTTCTGGATTCGATTGTTCCAAGTATCGGTCACATAAACAAACTCATCGTCAATCGCAATACCCCAAGGTTCGTTAAACTCCCCTTCGCCAAGCCCATTTTGCCCAAAGGCAAACAGAGGTGAACCAGCTGGATCTAGAACCTGAATGCGGTGATTGCCAGAATCAGCCACGTAAATATTACCTGAGTCCGAAACAGCTATGTTACGCGGCCGATTTAGAATGCCTTGTCCTGCAATTAAGTTCGGTGCAAACGGTTTCTCTCCGGCCGCATATGGATCAACTGGAGCTTGAATGATCGTTGCGCCGACCCCACGGTCCCACAGCGTACTCAATGCTTCGCGCCGGATATACAACCGCATTTCTCGTTTTAATGGCCACGCACCTACTGACAAGTCCTTTACAACATTGTCGTTTGGATTATCAGTTGCGGCCGCATATGCTTCATAGTTCCGATAGAAGAAAATGTCCCATATCCCCTGTCGCTTTTCAGGGCTATTGAGCAAAGATACATCACCTTCAATCGATGGATTTCCTAAAATTGAGTTCCATGAAATCTGCCGATATTCCTCCATCGGCCACCACAAAAATGTGAACTCCATGTACTCAAAGTCATCGCCTAAGTAAGGCTCAACCTTGCTAAAGTTCGGGTCTCCGACCAATACAGCATCTGCATTTTTAATATCTGGTGATGGATTTTCACCAAAATAAACACGATCATCGAACTCACGCAAATACCATGTGTACGGCCAAGACGATTCATTGTCGTAATAAATCTTGAGGCTCATATCCCCATACATCCGCTTGGAAAGTTCTTCCAGCTGTGGCATAACCGCCTGGCGTGTAGCTGGCGCGCCATGAGCGTAAACTAGGTATTCGGTGGTGTAGTCTGCATTTGGGAAAGTCGCCATCCATGCAAAGCGAACCGTGAGCAGCCCTAGCAACACAAAAGTGCTAAAGGTCCAAGTCATCCGGCGCATCCGCTGTGGCACATCATCGATCATTCGGTAAATGAGCCAACCGATGAAGCCGGTAAATACAGCCAAGCCCATAAAACGGCCGACGGAATTTAAACCTGACTGGCTCTGGTCACCAAAGCGAATCTCACCTATGAAAACAGGACCCAACAGCAATGCGGCCGCGACGATGATCAATGTCACTAGGCCAAAAAAGATTAGCGTCTTTTCCTGCATAAATTCAGCTAGGTCAAAATCTTTAAACAGCTCATTAAAGTACCATCCAACCAAGAAGGCCATCGGAATGACAATGTGAATACTGAGCCACGGCATTTTTTCACCTGCGAGGGTGTATGCGACAACAGTTGCAATGAGCCAAAAAATAGAAAAGGGGAAAAATCCAAACCAATCATCGAGAGACAGGCTTTGACGATCGGCCGCAGCCCGCTTGTCGGTCCGACCCAAAGCATCGCCAAATACCAACCAGGCAACCCCGGCCGCAGCAAAAATCGAAGCCATAGCGACAAGACCTGGATAACGTGTAAAGTTATCGCCGATCAAGTCATTCATCCCGTTGTAATACCAATTCACCAACCCCATCACCAATCCGCTGACAAGAATAATCCAGCCCCAGAAACGCGAAGCAGCTTGGAGTCCACTTTGTCGCGTCCAAAGCCGTATCGCCGCAAGACTAAAGATGAGCGGTAAAAATTCATAAAGTGGTGTGACAAATAAGTAGTAGAACCACGGCTGGCCCCCTCGGGCAACCTCTTGCTGGTCAAGCCAATATCCTAATGATCCAACAGAGCCGGTAAGCCAACCCTGTGGGTTTGAAAACACAGAGGTATAAAGTAACGCGAAAATAAGGTGGAAAATAATGGCTGAAGGAATCCAGCGACGTGAGTTCCACCACAATCCTACCCAGATTGACACTGCCAACATAATCAGCATGAAGCCCCATGTCCAGACAATGGGCGAATCGAAAAGCGTTGAACGGCAGACCGGATCGCCTAATTGATAGCTGATCCTACCAAACCACGTTAATACATCTGAATTGGGCACAGAACATTGATTAAGCGCGTAATTTTGTGGGTTCTTACCGATGAAGTTAACCAATAGAGGGGTCATCAACGGTAACAACAATGTCGTGAACATGATCACAAGATCAAATTCAGCATACTCAGAAAGTTTGTCTTTAATGCTGTCAGCTAAGAAGAAAAGCCCACCGCTGAGCATGAATAACCCTAAAACTTGCAGGTATCCCAAAAGGTTACTGGCTTCAGCTGCAGCTGACTCAATCCCATCAGTTAAAGCTGCCGCAGTCTCCGGCTCAGGCCAATGGTCGGCAACAAAAGAGCCACCAAAGAGCAAAAGGCCACCCACCAACAGAATCATCGGGAAGCTAACTGAGAAAACTGCTTTTCTAAACCATTCTGCAAGGCCAATTTTAAACAAAAGGCGGATGGCGATAAATGCTCCAAAAATAGCTGCGTAAATAAATGCGACCTCTTTCGTCGCAAACATAAGCGCCATACCGGCCGCCACCCAGAATAAAGACCGATCGTCACGGTGTCGGAAGTAATGAAACATTCCCATCATAATGATGAGTGCCCAAACAATAACGTACACATCGTGTCGGATGTAGCGAGAATAGTAAAGTGAATAAGGGCTAATGAGCAGGATAATGCCTGCAAATATGGCCCCTGTTCGGCCGATCCACGATCGCATAAACCAAGGAATAAAGACCATTAAAATGCCAAACACTGCAACAGGAATACGTGCCGTAAAGTCATCAGCACCAAATAGCCAATAAGAGAATGCGGTAGCATGAAACAAAAATGGCCCATGCATCAACGGGGTATGTGAATATCCATCTCCATTGTAATACTGATAAGAGTAGTGTGTGTGCAAGCTTTCATCATGGCTCACAACCCGATCACCTAAGCCCCAAAAACGAGTTATTAGTGTCAAGATCAGGATCGTTGCCCAGATGATTTTTTCCCAGTCCAACGTTGCAGCAGTTAACAAAGGCTGCTGTAACCACAGGGTAGATTCTGCATCACTTGTATCGCTAATTTCTAGTTCAACATTAGATTCAAAAAGATCTGGATCACCAGCAGCAAGAAAATCATCAAGTTCTTCGTTTGTTATTTCATCCTGAACGGGTTCAATCATATCTTGAGTTGATTCAACCAAAGTTTGTTCTTCTTGTTCTGAGATGTCACCATCTAATGGCTTGTTTTCTGTTTCATCAGACATGTTTTAGTCAGGTATAACCGATAATTAGAATCTAAAATAGGTCCCTAATTATTGGTTGGTAATCAAGTTAGCTCTCACCCATAACACAATGCGTTGATCTTGTATTGGAGCTGTCGAATCGCCAAACAGCCACCAGCGCAAGTTTTGGGTAAAGGTTAAATTTAGTGTTTGATCCGGCCGAATAAGACCAAAATCGGTGCCGGTATAATCGCTACCGGCCTGAACTTCAACCCCGTCTGGGGTAATAATAATGTCGGGGGTTGCCCCAGCCGGTATCGCATCGAAAAATTGAACATCGTCATAATCTCGCAAATACCAGCGTAAAACGGCTATATCCACCGTTGAATAAATTTCTAGTGCTTCCTCAAGTCCAATCGTCGACGAGCCGGTTTCCCTCAATGTATCATTGAGCAAGAAGAGCTCATCATCAGTCCCCTGTTCAACCCATAACTGACGGCTATCGTTCGCCTGCTCGCCCCCCAAACGCCAAGCAACACTCCAACTAAAAACGGCCGATAGTGTTAAGCCAACGAGTAGTAAACCGGTAATTGCGGAGAGCTGATCATAAACAGAGATAAAAATGGCCATTAAAACGATCAAAGCCAAGATCATGGCACAGAGAAATAGCAATCCCCTGCCAGAGTTGGTTTCAAGGCCTGTTCGGCTAAATCGTCCTAAATAAGTAGCTCCAATTAACAGCAAAACGATGGAAATCCCAGCCATCGGGAATCCCATACCACCGTCTGGATAAGTCGAGAAAATTCGATCTAGTGGGATTCGAGCAACCGTTTGGTCAAATGCACGGCCGACCAGCAATGCTGCCGGAATAAGCGCGATCAAAGCGTTTGAATTTTCCCCAACTTGCAACATAAACAATAAAACAGAAGCGACAAGCCAGTAACCTAAAAACCCCGATTCAGGGTCTCCTAGAATGCTCATGGAGATCATAATGATCATAGCCATAGCAATCAGCACCATCTCGTATTGAAGCAAAGTAAAAACGGGGTTGCCAATATCGGCAATGCGCGAATATCCCCCAAATGCACCTACCCAAGCTTCAAGCGTCCCGGCAGCAATTCCAATTCCAGCCGGGTTAAGCAAAAACATTGTCGATGCAATTGCAAACACAGCAACAAAAGTAATTCCCGCTCTGCGTAGCACATCCCCTTCTGGCCAATACCCGCCAAGTTTTAGCTGCGGCCCGACAAATTTTTCTAGTAGCCAAGCAAGGCCGAACGCAAAAATACCTGAATAAAAAACAGGTGATGTGATTAAACCAAAAGCCAGCCATGCAGCCAGCCAGTTAAGAGATCGAGGTTCTTCTGTATGACGAAATTGCAGCCAAAAACCGGTGACCATAATTAAGGCTAAAATGGCCAGACTATTGCCATCGGCCGTCCGGCTAATTGACACGAGCAGTGGGGACAGGGCTAACATAATTGCGCTAACTATACCGCCCATCCGACCTGTAAACGGCCGAAAACGGACAATGGCTAGCACTGCGCCAATTCCAGCTAAAGCCGGAATGAGCCGCATGACCACATCAGAGTCACCAATGACCTGAGTCAGAAAGGCAGTTAACGAAAACCAAGCTGATGAGGAAATTTCAGGCAACCGGTCGGCCGCTTCTGGCTGCCAAAACAGCCAAACACCCCAACTATTTTCAGCTTCGGCCGGGGACAGAGGCGTTAAACCAAGGTTCCCTAAACGCAAAATCGCAGCACAGGCCAAGACAATGCCATAAAATAGCTGCTCCCAAGTCAAAATTACACTTTCTGATTTTGTTTGTACACTCGACGAAGTTAATTCAGTATGCATACTTTTTAATTGCTTTGGATGACTTTGAAGTTTATCTTCTCCCCAGTCCCATATCAACTGCTCTTCACATTTCGTTTAGGAGCCTGTAATACCGTTGTAACATCAAAATGAAAGAAATCCAGTTTGCCTATATAAGTAACTCTACCGACTCAATCAAAAGTGCTAAACTTATTCAATGAGTAAGACCGATCACCCTTTTGAAGAGTTTCCTGAAAGCGTACGTCAACCACTTGAATCTGTTTGGAACCTTTTAGGAGCTGAACAGCAAGGGCACGTTCAAGATTTAGTCCGTACTATTCAGCCAGAGAAATTTACTGGGATCAAAGCGCTCATGTCATTGGGGCGTGAACACCTTGATATGACCTTTGGCAATCGTAGCCGTGTTGCCATCGTGGGCCCTGCCAATGCTGGAAAATCGACACTTTTCAACCAGCTGATTAAAGATTCACAAGATCGGTCGATTGTTAGCCCAGTGCCTGGCACAACGCGCCAAGCACGTACGGCCGATGCGTCGCTTTTTGGTGTTGTTGATACGCCAGGAGCTGACTTAGTCGGCACGGCTGGCCTGAGTGAAAAAGAGATTGCGCTTGAAGCGGCTAGGTTATCAGACTTTTTGCTCATCGTTTTTGATGCCGTTCAGGGAATCAGACAGTCAGACCTTGCACTTTTCAAAGAGCTTCAGTCTGTCGGTGCCCCCTATATCGTCTTGCTTAACAAAATTGATCAGATTCCCACCCGCAGCCGCAAAGAATTAATCGCTCGCTCTGCTGATGCATTGGGGATTACACCAGAATCGCTTATCTCAGTTTCAGCTAAAAAAGCACAGCACCTCGAGCGTGTGCTAATCGCTATTTTAAAAGCTGAGCCAGCATTATTAGTCGCTTTAGGGCAGGCCTTACCTGCTTATCGGCAGCGAATCGCATGGCAAGCGATTTTACGTTCAGCTACAACCTCGGCCGCAGTGGCGCTAACGCCCATCCCAATTGTTGATTTCTTGCCGCTGGTGGCAGTTCAAGGGCTCTTGGTTTTATCCATCGCACGAATTTACAACTATAAAATGACGCTAAAACGAGCGCGTGAGCTCGCAGGCACGCTTGGAGCAGGTTACTTGGGGCGCAGTTTGTTTTATGAGTTGACAAAATTGGGCGGCCCACCCACATGGATCATTTCAGTTGCGATTGCAACCAGCACAACCATTGTAGTCGGACAAGCATCGATTTTGTGGTTTGCAAAAGGGGAAAAGCTAACGAAGGAAGCCAGCGGGCAGATGATGCGGTCGCTAACTCAGAATTATGTGGAAAAATTAAAGGGAGAATCAAAGCGCAGACCCGGCCGCAGGCGACTTGCCAAGATGTTAGGAAAAGTATTGCCAGATGATCCAAATGCTGAGTATAAATAGAGTAGGGGGATTTAGTAGGCTCGATTCTTTTAATCTATTTAACTAATCTTCTTTAACAGGCACATCTTCAGTTTCATAAATCGGCAAAGTAAAAGCAAACATTGAGCCTTCACCATGATGACTATCAAACCAAATTTTCCCGTTTTGCATCTTCACTAACTGACGCGAAATATTCAGTCCCAAACCAGTGCCAATAACCCCACGAGAGCTATTGTCGGAAGCTCTAAAATATTTCGTGAAAATTTTAGCTTTGTCTTCAGCCCGAATTCCGATCCCTTCATCACGAATACGGAACTCAACCATATTATCGTCATTTCGGCCTACCCAAATTGAGATTTTGCTTTCTTCAGGGGAGTATTTGTGAGCATTGCTAACTAGATTAATCAGAATTTGAACCAGTCGATTTTGATCTGCACGAGCGACAAGATCCTCATCCGCAATTTCAACTCGTAAGAATTGCTTCTTTTCGTTAATTTGGCTCTCTAACTCAGTCACAACTGTTTGAACCACATCTTTAACCGGAACTTGATCAATTTCTAAGCGCAGATAGCCAGACTCAATGCGTGAGATATCGCTTAAATCGGACACCATGCGCGACATACGATCAACACTTCTCTGAATGACGTCGATATAGCCAACTTGCTGCTCGGTAATTGATTTTTCAGTCAACAATAAGCGTGCATAATTCTTGATTGATGTCATCGGGTTTTTCAACTCATGTGACACGTCTGAGACAAATTCAGTTTTAGATTGGTTCGCTTTTTGGACCTGCTCATAGAGAATGGCGTTGGCCATTGCAGGACCAGCCCGATCAGAAAGCTGGGTTAAAAATGACATCACTTTACTTTCGTAACGGCTTTCTGACGTATCTTCAAGGATAAGGAGAGCTGAGACCACACCCGGCCGGCCAATAGGGAAAACCAATCGGCGTACTGACTCTGGCAATAAAAAGCCATCTCCATGGCTGGACTCTTGCGGCATTCCAGACGAAATAGCACGCTCGAACTCAACATGATCGATACGAACTTTCTGCCCACGGAAACGATTTAATACCGGTGATTCTCCATCAATGGCCAATACCTTCATGCCGCGCCCTTTGCCCATCAATCGGCCGACCATACCCAAATGAGACGTCGTTCGCTTCATAGCCCAAGACAAAACAATTTCAGAAACGGTATTGATATTCAGCCGTGCGTTCAGCTCACCTGATATACGTTGCAAAGCCGACTGTTCTTCGAGAAATTCATCAGCTTTGTCACGTAGCTCTTTCTTTTCTAATGATGCAGAGATGCGGGCTTGTAAAATTTGAGGGTTAAATGGTTTGGCGAGAAAGTCTTCTGCTCCCAATTCAATACAACGCGCAATAGAAGAAGTATCCTCCACTGCTGAAATAATAATGACTGGAATAGCACGTAGCTCAGGGTCCTCTTTTATGCGCGACAGCACCTGCATGCCATTCATATTTGGCATCATGATATCGAGCAACACAAGGTCAAAAGGCTCAGCATTTAACCTGTGCATGGCCATCTGCCCATCATTGGCAGTAAAGGCTTGCATACCCAATCGTTGCACACGCCTTGTCAGCACGTCTAGATTGGATACGTTGTCATCAACTATAAGAACTCTGGCGCCACTTTTAGACATTCAGTTTTAAACTTTTCCCTATTCATTAATGTCAATTGACTTTTGTCAACTTGGCTCAGCTGCCCAATTCCTGATTTTTGAAAGTAATTCAGGGAATTCAACCGGTTTGGTAGCGTAATCGTCACAACCGGCCGCTAAGCATTTTTCACGATCGCCTGACATTGCATGTGCAGTCAAAGCGATAATCGGAATATTTTCAGTGTGTACATCTGCCTTGAGTTGGCGTGTTGCCTGCAAGCCGTCCATAACGGGCAAGCTGATGTCCATCAAAATTAAATCTGGCAACTCTCTTCTAGCCAACTCAATACCCGAAATACCATCGGCCGCGCTCAAGAGCTCAAACCCTTTACGGCGCAAGCGGCGAGATAACATATCTCGGTTCATTTCATTGTCTTCAATTAAAAGAATAGTCGTCATAATACTCCGAACAGAATAGGTCTAAAGCTTACAGTTCTATAATTAGATGGTAGACCCTTTTTCTGCTTTGGTTTAGATGACCATTGTACCAAATATATAAATGAACTTTCTCAAGTAACAACATAAAACCACTTTATCTATTCAATTTAAAACAAGCTTTTAGTTTATATGACATTAACGTGGAAACTTCTGCAATATCATCCTATCAACTATTAAAAAAGATCAACCTTTTTTCTAGTCTTTAGGAAATTCATAAATGCAGACAATGGTTTGAGGCTGTTTTGTAAAATGTTCCGTCGTAATGATAATGGTATCAGTCAAAAAGCCCAAATAAAAATCAGGTGAAGTTAAAGGCAAATCTCACCCCCTTAAGGGTCTCAGGTCCTAAGTACAGGTTTTAGGGCTTGAAAGAGCATTCCATCTTGGCGAGCACCACGCCGATCTAGGTCAGAAGTTGCCAAGAATACGCCGTGAGTGCAACGGCTACACAGTCCGGTCATAACACGAGAGAGCTGTTCGTTGCGAATACGCGCATCGTCTTCAAGTGTCCAAGCTTGATTAATATTCCAGCGGGGGTCAAGCACAAATCCGTTACTCAGAGGTTGGCGAGGCATATCCCACCAGCCGGTTGCAGAAGTTTCAAGCCAAACTTGCACCGCAACCGGCCGTTCTTCAAGCAAATAGGTTTGAATGGTGCTAATAAAAACACCCTCTGACTCTTGATCTTGTGCTTGGTTGCCCGACCCTGATGGAGGATTAGCTGTCACCAAGCCGCTATAAATACCACGCACCAATGCTAGCCCTACCGCTTCACCGGAGTCTTCGATAACACGGTCACCGGCCAAACGAAAACGAGATGCCATTTGGATCAGCCAATCGCACACAGCCGCTTGACCCATATCAGGGGTTTGACGAAACGGCGGCCGACTTAATAGCTCGCTAAATAATCTGTGCAAGAAAAAATCGGGATGCAGTGGATCACTTCCGCGATTGCCATGCGCCTCGAGCCAAATGCGTAATTGCTCTATGGCCGCCAAGTGATTTTCACCCAATCGCTCAACTTGTTGGTCTGTTAAGACAGATAACTCTCGAAAAGTCCCTAATTGCGGATCGTAGAGCAAGTTAGCCAGCATGCGTGCCCTTACCGGGTCAAGCCCTTCGATTGAAAGTGAAAGCGCTTCAGTTACATCATGCAAGCCGGGTTTAACCTGCAAAAGGTGAGATTCACCAATACGGAGCTCACCGCCTCTTTTTTCTTGCCAATCGTTGGCAACTAAGAGCCAAGTCAGCCAAGCTCTCACCTGTGGCACCTCACGCGGACTTTCGCGCCGTCGGCTAATTTGGTACGGAATACCAGCTTGGTCGAGTGATTGAGTCAGCTTAAAGCGCAAGGCTCCATCCATATAAGGCAAAATTATCGCCACATCGGCAGGTTGTAGTCCTTCATCTTTAAGTAAATCTTTGAGGATCGGGCCAAGCTCTGACAACATCTGCCGCCGATAGCGTGTGTTAAAGTGGCCTAAAATTGAATTTTGAATCTTGTCAACATCACCCAAGGGTTGACTTCCCAATAAAAAATGATTGACACGATGAGCAATTTGGTAGATCCCTTTTGTCTTATAAAAGTTTTTAGTTAAACGGACAGTCACATCTGCGGCCGAATCCAGCCCTTTAGCAAGCTCCGGATTCGCAGACAAAAAGCGTTTGTAACCACCACCTTCATCTTGAGCAACCACGGCTGTCTCGACCGATGCTAAAAGTTGACGAATAAAGGCAATACCCACAGGGGTTTGCTCTTCGACATTATCAACAAGCAAGTGGCGGTACCGGCCGACCATCGTGCCAAACAGGCTGGGATTATTAACGATATGGCGGTTAAAAATTTCAATCGTTAAGGCTGTATCAATTAGGCTATGCTCAAAACAACGCTTGCGAAAAGTAAGTGCGGCCGATTCAGCATCTCTGAGCTGCTTCCGGTGCTCAGGATCAGTTCCCCACGCTAAACGTTGCTTTTCAATCGCTTCTGTAACACTTAATCCATTAAAGGCTGCCCGCACCATGTTATCGAGCAATTGGCTAACGATTTGCTGCGGCCGCAAACGCAAATCTGTAAAGTAGCCATCCTTAAGCATCGGATCGATGATTTGCCACATCATCGTTTGGGCCATGTCGTAAGTCAGGACCAAAGGGGGGCGAAAAAGATTATGAAATCCGGCCGATTGAGCCACCATCGGCCAGAAAAAGGCCACCGCATCTCGGGCAAACCCATAAAAGGTTGTAATAGTTAAGTCTATAAGAGCAGGCTGGCTAGATTGATCTGCAATCGCTTGAAAGCGTTCCCGGTGAGCTGAATCCCCCACTAAAACCAAAATTGAATCGGCCGGTTCGCCTGACTCCAATAAAGTTCGATACCGCTCCTCTACGACTGTTGTCTTACCACAGCCCGCCATCCCCGTCAGAAAAATACGGCGGCCGGGGTCGAGATTGACAACTGCCAGTTGTTTTTTAGTTAGAGACATGCAGTCAAAAGCTTATTTAAACAGCTCTACGATAACGTAACACAAGCGCGCCCATCTGAATTTCATCACCATCAGAGAGCAACAGCCCATATTCTGGAATACGCTGTCCATTGACGAAGGTCCCGGCCGTTGATTGTTCATCATACAGGCGATAGCTATTGGCTTCGCGCGCCAACGTTGCATGCACGCGCGAGACAGTTTGCTCTTTGTCAAAAGAGATATCAGCCTTTGAGGGGGAACGGCCGACGCGTTGCTCCAATCCGACAACGGGAATCGAGTTGGGTTCAGTTTCAGATGCGTCAATTACGTCAAGCCAATATGATGTTTGAGCTGCTGAAGGGGCTTGAACTGACAATACTGTTTCATCAGCGCTATCGTTGTTGGCATATGACGCAGAGGGAGATCGAAACTCATCAAAATCCTGAGCCACGTTAGCAGAGCTTCGTGTGCGGCGTCTTGGTTCGGTTGAAAATGCCGATTTAAACAGATCGACAACTTGCAGGTTCCTTCCGCCTGCACCAGAAAACAGGATCCAATATGCAACAACAGCAAGCAGGACCAAAATCGCAATGAGCCAGAGCAACCATGTCCATCCAAAACCGGCCGAACCGACTGAAATATCGGCCGGCACAATTAAAGAATCTCCGGGAGCAACGTTTAAGGTAAATGGAGCAGAATTTCCACGGTTTCCATTTTCATCCATCACGGCAAGAACAATTTCATTAGGACCGTAGCTTAAGCCAGTCAAAGTCATATCGGCTGATGAAAAGCCTTCTTCAACGACAGGTACTTCTGCCGCAAGCTCTCCGTTCCTCAACACCTGAGCAGTCGAAACTGACCGATCACGGCCGTCGAGCCATGTGACAACAACAGGAATCGATAATTCAAGCGGCTGTGCTGGATCAGGCATAACGATGTTGGCAAATAACTCTTCAAGCTGGAACTCAACTTGGAGCTGATCGGCCGGGAATTGTGCTGACGTAAACGCTTCGATTTGCGGGAAGTCTCTTAAGCGAATTGAAATTGGAACGTTACCTGGTACAGGATCTGTCGGCCGATAGTTGATAACCGTTTGTTGACTGAACGAACTCACGGCATCCCAAAGTTGACGCACACCCTCCGTATTGAGCTCGGTAGCAAATCCGCCGGTACGACTTGAAAGGTTCCTCAAGAAATCTTGACCCTGTTCAGGTGAAAAGATCGAGACATTATTTAGATGGACGGTGTGAATCGCAACATTAAGGTCAACTGCTTTCTGGATAACGGCGGTCTGATCTGTACGGGTGCTAACCGTATCTGTACCGTCCGTTAAAACAACAATGGAAGCGACCATTTCCGGCCGATCTTTTAAACCATCCACTTGACCCAACAAACTGTCCAGACTGTCATACAGCGCGGTTGGACCAGACTGTACGGGCAATTCTTCAGCTAACCAGTTAACCACACTATTTCGAAAGAATGTCGGCTCAAGCAGCACTTTGGGATCAGAGAAATCAACCGCATAGATACCAATTGAATCTGATGGTTCGCGCATAAACGAGCTCTCACCACTGCTGTCAGCATACATCAAGACCGCTTCTTGAATCGCTTCTAGCTCCCCAGCTACCCCACTTGGGGTATCGACTAAAACAAGCGTCAGGGTGCCAACGTCTTCGCTTTCTATTGAAGAAAATTGTTCTTGAGAGATTGTTTCAGCCCCATGCTGAATTTCAAGCGGGGTTTGACTGTAATCTAAAGCCCGGCCGTTGGCGCGTGCGCCTACCAAGCGAATGCTTAAAACAGGTAAAGCATCTGTATCGATGCCGGTCAACTCTATCCAAGCCGGTTCGTCCCCTTGGCCTATGGCGATCTGTGGAGAAATTAGGAGCCATCCACCCAAAAGGAAAAGGAAGGCAAACAGAATAAATTTAACTCTTTGGTTGATTGAGGGGGGGGCAAATTTCACTTTTTCAAAACTCCCGAATTGCGTGCTTTTCATCTGTTAGATTTGGGCTGTGGTAACTGATGGTTCAATCCATCAGTTTTTGGGACTTTCTACCCACAGGATAACATTATGTAACTATAACAGATGTCTTATTTTGGGGAAAATGATGCAGATAGAATGGTAGCGTTTTCCAAAGTCTAGACAGAATGGAGTGAAGTGTAGGCTCCACTTGGCCCAAGGGGCCCTAAAAACGTAGTGTCCTTAAGGGTGATTATCCAGTTGGCGGTTGTTGTGCGGAAAAAATCTTAGTAGAGCTCGTCTGTATAAGCTTTCTCCAATAATTCATTTGTCTTCTGAATAGCCCTTTCACTTGCATCACCACCAAATACGGGTGCAAGTTGCTTTGCACCAAGAGACTCTATTGTTTCATTCCATGTCACGGGCCGCCATAGGTTAGATCGAATAAACGCTTTGCCACAATGCATGAAACACTCCTTTACTTCGACATAGGTGCAAAGTAAGGCCGGTTTGCCATTCGCTTGCAATTCAGCCAATACGCTAGGATCGTTATGAAGCGTTGCAACACCTTTGACTCGTAATGTTTCTCGCTGGTTCGGGACCACAAAGATCAACCCTATTTCACCATTGCGAACGATATTTCTGAACCCGAAGGTAAGCCGGTTCCCTAAACGGTCAGGAATTAGAAGATTCCCAACCGCATCAATCTTAACAAATCCGCATGGATCTCCTTTCGGCGAAATATCAACCTGCCCATTCACATCGATAGTCGAAATAAAAACCAAAGGTGATTTGCTAATGAATTCCTTCATTACATCGTCAAGCTTAGTCGCTATTTTTTCTTTGACGATTTCCATTGGCACACCAATAACAGATTCAATTTCACTTTCATTTTTGATAACGTATTTACTTTCCATAATCTTATCTATTTTATATTTAGCGTTATATTTTTGATTGTTTTATTAGTAGGACAGATGGCTCGATCTGACATTGGACAAGGTGTTCGGATTGGTGACTCCGAACACCTTTGCCCAATGATCATAAATGGAGAAGATATGATTTTTCGAAAATTATTCAGATTGATCAAAGTGAGACAGTTGACCAAACGTCGCTTTTAATGTGGGATAAAGATTCCGGTATATTTGATACGCTTCATCATAAACGGCCACATCCGTACCCGGCCGGGTACGGCCTGTAACCCGCACCACCGCTTGGCTCGCATCAGGTACAGATGACCAGTTGCCAGCACCAACGGCCGCCAGCAGTGCTGCGCCAAAAGCTGCACCTTCGGCCGTGTTCACAGTCACCATCTCAGCATTCAAACTGTCTGCCAATATTTGGCGCCAGATCGGGCTTTTTGAGCCGCCGCCTGACACCCGAACCTGAGACACTTTCGACAAACCGATCTCTTTCATTAACTCAAACATATCACGCATGCCAAACGCGACCCCTTCCATAACCGCTCGGGTCATGTGAGCTTGGGTATGGCGGACGGTCAGGCCGACAAATGCACCGCGAGCCAATGGATCTGGGTGTGGGGTTCGCTCACCTGTTAGATAAGGTAAAAATAGAAGCCCGTTACTCCCGGCCGGAATTTCGGCCGTGGGTGCGACAAAATCATCGTAACTTGACTGAGGTGCATGCGTATCATGGTGCCAACGCATACTACCTGCGGCTGACAGCATCACCCCCATCAAATGCCATTTATCAGGCACCGCATGGCAAAATGCGTGCAGTTTGCCATCAGGCTCGATTAAGGGTGCATCAACAGAAGCAAACACAACCCCAGATGTTCCCATCGACATTGAAACGATACCCTCGGTAACCGCACCAGTTCCGACAGCATTGGCAGCCTGGTCGCCACCCCCACCGAATACGGGAGTTCCGGCAAGCAATCCGGTCGCTTCGGCCGCTGATTGGCTAATTTTCCCCGTCTCATCCGTCCCTTCATAGGTTGGTGGCAGCCACTCTTTTTCGATCCCAAGTTCAGCCACAAGTTCGGCCGACCAATCCCGCTGGCGTACATCAAACAGCTGAGTCCCTGCCCCACCGGCTTTATCAACAGCGTAATCGCCGGTTAAACAAAAACGAACATAATCTTTCGGCAGCAGAATCTTACTGATTTGAGCATAGATTTCCGGTTCGTTATTTTTTACCCACAAAATTTTCGATGCGGTGAATCCGGTTAGTGCATCGTTACCAGTGATATAGATTAGGCGCGACTTGCCGATTTTGGCCCGCATTTCGTCACATTCTGAGCTCGTACGCTGATCGTTCCATAAAATCGACGGCCGTAGAACGTTGTCATGCCTATCAAGCAAAACGAGCCCGTGCATTTGCCCCGTCAGCCCAATCCCTTTAATGTCGGCTGGATCTATGGCCGTTTCGCTTAACAATTGTCGGATGCTGCTGATAGTGGCTTGCCACCACAAGTCGGGTGATTGCTCACTCCACAAAGGATGGGGAGTTTCGTAATCGTAAATTGATGAAGTCACACCGATGACAGCCCCGGCTGAGTCAATGAGTAGGGCTTTGGTTGCGGTTGTTGAAGAGTCTATGCCGATAAAATACATAACAAAAGTAGAGAGGGTAAGTAAAGAGCATTGAAAAAGGCGAAGTGGGATTAAAACTACTTTACCTTTTGCTACACCCTTTACTCGTTCTAGTTCTAGCGTGCACCTAACAAAATCTCAATCGTGAGCTGATCAAGAGCCTCATATGGAAAACCACGGCCGCCAAGTGCGGCCCGATCAAAATCAGTTGCTTTCAAAGCGGCCGCTTTTTCAGCCGAATATTTTCCTTTGAACAGATCAGTTTTCCCATCGTCCGCATTAATCTCAGCCAGCAGCGCCTGTACTTCACTATCCGAATTAAAGCGGGCCACTTTTTCTTTCAGGATCAAATAATTGCGCATACAGCCACGCGCAAATGCTTTCACATCTTCATAATCAGATGTGCGATACGCATGCGCATCAAAATGCTTATTCCCTGCATAACCGCTGTCTTCTAACAGTTTGACTAAGAAAAAAGCGCTTTTTAGATTAACGGCCGCAAAGCGGAAATCTTGATCGTATCGGCCGAACGCTTGGTCGTTCAAGTCGATGTGGAACAGCTTATCGCTTTCAATCGCTTGAGCCACATGATGAGTAAAGTTCAACCCCGCCATATGCTCATGGGCAACTTCTGGATTAACCCCAACCATGTCAGGATTATCAAGCGTGTTAATAAAAGCGAGCATGTTTCCGGTTGTGGCGTTGTAGATGTCCCCCCGAGGTTCATTTGGCTTCGCCTCCAACGCAAATTTTAGATCGTAGCCTTGATCCTTGACATACTCGCACAAAAAGTTCATCGCTTCCCGACTGCGTTTAATCGCTTCGATGGGGTCTTTTGAAGCATCGGTTTCGGTCCCTTCCCGGCCGCCCCAGAAAACGAATACTTTTGCACCAAGATCTACCCCCATATCGATGGCATTCATTGTTTTTTGCACGGCATAGGCCCGTACGTTGGGATCATTTGCCGTAAATGCCCCATCTTTAAAAGATGGATCACTAAACAGATTAACAGTCGCCATCGGCACCACGATACCGGTATCGTTCAAAGCTTGGCGAAAGTCTTTCAGGATTTGGGCTTTTTCGGCCGGAGTTGCATCAATCGGCACTAAATCATTGTCATGGAAGTTAACCCCATAAGCACCCACTTCAGCGAGCAAATGCACAATCTCGTGCGGTTTTTTAACAGATCGCGTTGGCTCTCCGAACGGGTCACGGCCGACATGGCCCACCGTCCACAGACCAAATGTAAATTTATCTTCAGCTTTTGGAGTATACATATTTCAATTTCCTAATTCAGTTTTTGCAAGCGCTTGCAAAATATAGCACATGTCAGAACTATTGCAAGCGCTTGCAGTGATTGGCAAGAATCAACCCATCGATAGATAATCCTGAGCACATGGCAGAATCTCAAAACAAACCGGCCGTCACCATCATGGATGTCGCCAAACATGCAGGCGTATCGTTTTCAACCGTCTCTCGCGTTGTCAACAACTACCAATTCATCAAACCGGCCACCCGCGAAAAAGTGCAGCAGGCGATGGATGAACTAGGCTATGTCGCCAATCTCAAAGCACGGAGCCTGGCAGGCGGCCGATCGAACGTCATCGGCCTGCTCGTTTTTGATCTAGAAAACAGCTACTTCACCGAAGTTGTGCGTGGCATTGATGCGGAAGTATCGGCCCTTAATTACGACATGATGATTTCGACCACACACCAACGGCGTGATCGAGAAAAAGCCTATATCGGCCAGCTCGCTTCTGGGATTGTCGATGGGCTGATCATTATGTTGCCTCAAGAAATTGAATCGTGGCTAGACCAGCTACGCCGAAGAAATGTCCCATTTGTCTTGATCGACCATGAAAGCGGCTCTGGGCAAGGGCATATTATCCGCACTGCCAATCGGCGGGGGGCGAAAGAAGCGGCCCAGCATTTGCTCGATTTAGGCCACACGCGAATCGGTTTGATTACCGGCACCCCATCGGTCCAAAGCGGCCGCGAACGCATTGATGGATTCCGGCAGGCACTGGCCGAACGTGGACTATCGGCCGATGACAGCCTTACCCAACAAGGTAATTTTGATGAAAAGTCTGGCTTTGAATGTGGATTGAAACTATTGAAGATGGCTAACCAGCCGACAGCGATTTTCGCTTTGAACGATGCAATGGCATTGGGCGTGTACGAAGCGGCTGAATCTTTAGGTATTTCAATTCCTGAGGAGCTCTCGGTAGTTGGTTTTGATGATATTCCAGAAGCAAAGTACGTCCGGCCGCAACTAACTACCGTCCGTCAGCCTCAGCGAGAAATCGGCCGAACCGCCACCCGCCTACTTGTTGATCTCATCGAAAAGCCAGACAGAAAAATGGAAACAATCACACTGGAAACAGAATTAATAGTCCGAAAAAGCACGGGGCCCATCTAAAACAATTCAAAGGGGTAAAAATATGTATTTAACACGACATCAGACGGAACAGGGTGCTTGCTGGGCATTAAACGGTCATTATTTACCACAAACGTTTGATCTGAACTTTTTGCTCTCATTGCCAAAATCAACTTCACTTCAGCTTTTGGGAGCGATGGAGGTTGGTGCATCGGCCGACGATCCACTACTACCCCCAATTGAGCCTTACCAAGAAGTGTGGGCCTGTGGCGTAACCTATTTACGCAGCCGCCAAGCCCGCATGGAAGAGTCTGATGTGGCAGACGTTTATGAACGAGTGTATGAGGCAGAACGGCCGGAAATCTTCTTTAAATCGTTAGGCTGGCGAGCCAAAGGCAGTGGGCAGTCGGTGCGCATCCGCAAGGACAGCACATGGGATGTGCCAGAGCCAGAGCTAACGCTGGTGCTCAATTCGGCCGGAGAGATCTTGGGATACACGGCCGGGAACGACATGTCGTCACGCTCAATCGAAGGTGAGAACCCGCTTTATCTACCCCAGGCTAAAACCTATGATGGCTCATGCGCCGTTGGGCCGGGTCTTTTAATCGCTGAAAATCTTGAATTAAGCCAGCTCCCCATCAAGTTAAAAATCGCCCGTGATGGGCAAACTGTATTTGACGGTGATGCCAACACAAACCAGCTAAAACGCAATCCCCAAGAGTTAGCCGACTGGCTCATACGTGAGGTCACTTTCCCACAGGGCGTTTTCCTCATGACCGGCACCTGCCTGGTTCCAGAAGATGATTTCACCCTACAAGCCGGAGACTGTTTAACCGTTTCAGTTGGTACATTAACATTGGAAAACAGCGTTGCAGATTAGGCCGGTTGACCCTGCATCCGCATCCGAATCCGCTCCCAATTAACAACGAAGATGCCGAAAATTACAACAGCGCCACCGATATAGGTTTGCAGGTTCGGCGTTTCTCCAAAAAAGAGATATGACCATAAAATCGTCACAACCGGAGCCAAAACCAGAAAGATCGAATGGAAAGAAAGTTCGATTTTACGTAGTGACCAATAGTAGAAAACTCGGCTCAAAACAACATCAAACGTCCCAACTATAATCAGAGCGATCCATTCAAAGCCTACAGGGAAAAAACGGATCGGATTACCAGTTACAACAGGTGCCCCCACCACAAAAAATAGCAGGATAACGGCGATTGTCCCAACCCGAAAAAGCATGAAGTTGGCAAAGTCCATTTCGCCACCATACTTTTTGACAATGGCCGCATGCAGGGAGTATGCAAAAGCTGAGCCCAGTACGAGCAATGCCCCAATCTGAAAGGAGCGGACCGGTTGGAAACTAATGGTCAAAACGCCGATCAGGGCAATGGCCGCCCCGATCCACTCAAGTGTGGTCAAATGGTCTTTGAGCCATATGATGCCAAATGCAATGGCAAAGATTGTCGATGAGCGGCTCAACATGCTGGCGGTCCCCGCATCGACATAGTTGACGGCCGTATAGTTCATTGAAGTCGCAATCGCAACCAAGATACCAATCGTGAGAAAAAACCAAGCGTGTTCTTTAAACACGTTGAAATCCACTTCGCGCCTGATAATCAAAAAGATGGCGATCTCTACGGCCGCAAAGCCTAATACCCAAAATGAAGAAGCGATCGGGTGGAGTGAATTGTTCAGGCTTCGGGCCCAAATTAGATGCAAACTATCGAAAAGCAACACCATGCCGATAGCAAACGGAGTGTTGTTCAGAAGTGCGGATGAGCCGGAAGTTTTTAGTTCATTTTGAGTCATATTGAGGAACGCTAACAGGATTAATGAAAACGTCGAGCTTAACCATCAAACGCTGCTTGATTGCTGACAAACCGAAATCTTTCGATCAATACCCGGCCGCTTTATCGACTAAGTTGTTAAGCGGCTTGCCATCTCGCCAACGGTCGAGATTATCGAGAAAAATCGCCAAAGCCCGTTCATGATAGCGGGGTGAAGAGCCTGCGTAGTGAGAGGTAATCAAGGCGTTATCGAGCTGCCAAAGTGGTGAATCGGCCGGCAATGGCTCTTCCTCAAACACATCAAGTGCTGCAGCCCGGATCGATTTGTTTTGCAAGGCTGAAATCATCGCACCTTCATCAACTATCTTCCCTCGGCCGATATTGATAAAAATCGCTGATGATTTCATCGCGCTAAACGCTTCCGCATCGAAAAGATGATGGGTTTCTTGCGTGTAAGGCAGCGTGACCACAATGACATCGGCTTGTGGCAAAACGTCAGGCAGCTGATCCATTCCAGCCATTTGATCAACATGGTTAACTAGGCGATCAGGATTTCGGCGAACCCCAATCGTGTTCATCCCAAACGCTTTGGCCAGCATTGCGGTCCGCTGGCCGATACCACCCAAGCCCAAGATCAACATCATTTTGTCAGTTAGTTCAAACAAATCTCCTGCCGAATGGGCAAAAGGCGTATCTTTAAACTTCTCAGCTTCGGCCGGTTGGTGGGTGCGTGCCCACACCCCAGCTTGCTGGGCCACATGGGCATTGCGCAAATTCCGGCCGAGGCTAAGCAACATGCCAAAAATATGTTCGTTAATTTGGGTTGTACTGTGCCCCGCCACATTGGTGAGCGTAAACGTTTCCTCAGCCATCTGTGGATAGCGTTGTAGCCAGTCTGTACCAACTCCCCAAAAATGAGCCCATTTCAATTTCGGCAGCTCCAGCAGATACGCCGGTTTAAACCAGCCGGCAATCGCCTCTACCTCTGGAAAGTATTGGGCAACTTCCTCTTTTCGGTTTTCCTGCACAAGCGTCATATGGGCAGGCAATCTGTCCCGAATCTGATCCAACTGTGAGTCTGACAACTGATTGGCTCCCAACGTTAATAAAAATATCGACATACATTCTCCATTCACATCAAAAACTGCAAACAAAAAGCCCCAGCGGGTTCGGCCGGGGCATTTTAAATTGCTTTGAAAATTTTCTATCTAAAAGCGGTCTCGATTATGCGGTTGTGTGTAATCGATCTCTGGACCCATTGGGACAACGCGTGATGGATTCACACTCTCATGGCTACGGTAATAATGTTCTTTAATCTGGGGCAAGTCCACCGTGTCGGCGATCCCTGGCACTTGATAAAGCTCGCGCAAATAGTTAGACAGATTAGGATAATCAACGATCCGTTTGAGGTTGCACTTAAAATGGCCAACATAAACCGGGTCAAAGCGGACGAGGGTCGTAAATAAGCGCCAATCCGCCTCTGTGATTTGATCACCCACCAAATACCGTTGGGAATCTAACCGCTCTTCGAGAAAGTCGAGCGTATCGAAAAGAGCAGTAACCGCCTCTTCGTACGCTTCTTGTGAGCGAGCAAATCCACTTTTATAAACACCGTTGTTAACAGTGTGATAAATCCGCTCATTAATCTCATCGATTTCTGCACGCAGATGCTCTGGGTAGTAGTCAATTCCAGTGGAGGCGATAGCGGAAAACTCTGAATTAAGCATCCGAATAATTTCAGAGGATTCATTGTTCACAATCGTTCCGGTCTTTTTGTCCCAAAGCACTGGGACAGTCACCCGGCCGGTAAACGTCGGATCTGCGGCCGTGTAGACTTCGTGCATAAAATCCTTTTCGTTGACGGAATCCGGAATGTACCCTTCCCCTTCACGAAAACGCCAGCCATTATCAAACATAAGCGTATCGACAATTGAAATTGAGATCGCATCTTCGAGTTGACGCAGTTTGCGAAAGACCATCGTACGATGTGCCCAAGGGCATGCATTGGCGATATATAGGTGATAGCGTCCCGCTTCAGGTGCATAAGGAGTTGAACCGTCGGCTTTAACCCAATCTCGAAAAGAGGCGTCTTTTCGCCGGAATCGGCCGTCTGCGTCTTTAACTATAATCGGGTTCGTTTCCCACTTTCCGTTTACAAGTTGTCCCATTTTTATTTGCAGCTTCTGATTTGGAATCGGTGATTGATGTTGCTACCACGATCCAAAATCTAAAGAATGATAGGTGGCCGGCCGACACGACACCGTTCGGCCGTCACAATGGCTAAAATCTGTTCGGCCGTGTCTTGAACCCTTCCAGAGCGGTTAACTACACTGTAATCAAACTCTTCAATCCGGGTTAATTCTTGTCTTGTAATCGCCATCCGTAGATCAAACGATTCGGCCGTTTCACTGTTTCTAGCCCTTAGACGCTCCGACAACTCATCTTCTGACTCCGCTAACAAAAATACAAAGGTAGCTTCTGGAACTAAGCGACGTAGGGTAGCTGCTCCCTGAGGGTCCACACGCATAATGACATCTTGCCCACTGTCCAAAGCTTGGCGTATCTGCCATTTTGGGACGCCCTTATAGCAATCATGTACAACAGCATGCTCGAGAAACTCCCCCTCTTCAATCATTTCTTCAAACTTTTCGGTCGTTAAAAAGAAATAATCAACCCCTTCGGTTTCATCAACCCGAGGCGGCCGGTCAGTGGCTGTAATAACAAAATGAAAATCTTCCCTTTTCTGAAGAATCTCCCTCACAACAGTATCTTTCCCAACCCCTGAAGGGCCAGAGATGACAATCAGCACCGGATACTCTGGTGGCTCGTATGGACTTCGTCCATCTGAATTATTGGGCGTTTTATCGGCTAAAGCCATATCTGCAAAGTCGTTTCCTGATTCCATCTAACGATTATACGCTATAAAATACGCTTATGGACAAACCGTGTAAAAACTATATGGATTGGTTCAGATTGCTAGCCAGCAACAGATTTAATCTCATTGGAAAACCGTTGGCTCCCAGTGCCGTATAATAGTAGAAATAAGTCAGAAAAATTATCAAAAATAGGTAAAAGTGCTCATTTTGACCTGAACCGATTTATAGTTCGTTACAATTAGAGTTTCGCTCGATCCTACAAATCAGTTTTCTAATTTAACTCTACAGCCGTATTTCCTAAAACTTTACGCCTATTTTCTGGTTATATCAGGGGTACAGCAGTAGACTATGAACCAACAGGAATGGGTTGCTGAATGGGGCAAAATAGTTCCCACGGTTCTACCTTTTTGCATTTGTATGAAACAGATTGAAAACAATGCTGTCGCCGACCTGCTTATTAGCTTTGGTACACATGCCGGCATGGTAGGGAAAAACAACGAAGATTTTGTAGCTTTTGCAGCCTTTGACAGCGGAGTTGAAGATGTTGAATCACCTGTGATTTTTCACTTGGGAATCGTTGCGGATGGGGTTGGGGGACAAACGGCCGGAGAGCGTGCCAGCAGACTAGCCACGAATACAATCGTTTCATATTTTGCGAATCTAGAAAGTCTAACTATTGAACAGGTCTCTGTTAACTTAGACAAAGCGATTACATTAGCAAATACGACTGTTATTCAAGAAGCGAAAGAGGTAGCTGAGCTCAAAGGGATGGCAACCACAATCGCCGTTGTCGCAATTCTTGAAGGACTCATCTTCACAGCCCATGTAGGCGACAGCCGGATTTACCTATTTAGAGATAACACCCTACACCAAATCACAAACGATCATAGTTGGGTACAAGAGGCTTTAGAAGCGGGCATCATCAATAACGACGAAGCACGTAGTCATCCCAATAGAAATATTATCCGCAGGTCTTTAGGAACAGTAGACAACGTCACGGTCGATCAGGTGATGATGTCTGGACAAAACAGTCACTTTTGGCAGGGAATGCCGCTCCGCAAAGAAGATACAGTTTTGATCTGCTCAGACGGTCTAACTGATATGATCAGCGACTTTGATGTTCAGCTATCGCTTGAGGAGCACACTGATCAAATGTCTGACTTGGTTGTGGAGCTCATCGACAAAGCCAATCATGCAGGTGGTAAAGACAACACGACCGTCATGATCGTTAAAACGGCCGACAATTTTAGCCCCAATCGGATGATGCCGATCGCCCCATCACTAAAACCAATTGTCCATCGTTCAGTCAGCGGACCAGAACCGGAAAAATTAACCCTAATTGGAAAATCGATTGATCGTAATACCGTTGCTCCCCCAACTATTCGATCTATGCCAACGATTACCCCGAATATGATTCGGACGTATAAAGATAATGGTCGCACGCGTATGGCTATTGCAGGTGACATGCCGACGGTTAAAAGCTCAAAAGGCATCCCTAAAGACAAACGGCCGACGATGAAAACCCACGCAAGAGCATCGTCATTACCGCTTGAAGATGCCCCAAAGCCTGAAGAAACAACCGTAGAAGATGCTTCCGTTGCTGACAATACATTTCAGCAATTTATGATTCGCTTTGTAATCGGATTAGCGGTCGTTGCAGGCTCTCTCACCGTACTCGTCTTCATTCTAAGCTGGTTGTTGTCGTAGACTCTTCCTTTTTTCTAAATCTCCTGGCGAAGTAAATTATTCCGTTCTCTATATTCTAGAATTTGGGCCACTACTGACTGCTGTCGATTAAGAGTTTCTGCAACCTGAGTCACCAAGTCTGCTTCATACTTCTGTTTCGCAATACTAGTTTTTTGCAACACTGTCAGCGCATGCGGCAGTGTTTTTTCAGTCAATGGCTTAAATAAACGGTGACGAATAATCGGATTACGATCTACATCTTCATCATCTTCAGCAAACCATCCGTCTAATGCCGAAGCGACAGTTGCCTGTGCCCCATCGACTGTTACAGGCACGCCTGAAACAGTCGTCATCAATGAATCGATCACTTGATTGGCGGTTTCAAGAAAACGAGCTGGCACCCATTTCCGCACATCATCAAACCAGCGACCTAACATTTCAAGCAAAGGGCCTATGGGCTGAGCAAAGCCGCTTAGTATCTCTTGCATTACATTGTTGTCTCGACGTAAAAGCTCAAGTCGAACGGCAAGCCATGTCCGTGCACTTTGAAAAGCTTGGATTTGACCATCAAATTCACCAATCATGGCACCCGCCTGAACCAAGCCATCGCTGGCGGCCGGGATGTCATCGATAAAATCATCCCATGCGGCCCCAACTGCGCTCAACCCATTTTGAACAGATTGTGCCACATCAACATCTTCTAGCTGCTCGTAAAGGGCAACTAAGCCTAAGGCAGCCGCTCGTGTTTTGGTTGTCTCTCCTAACTGGGTTTCAAGTTCAGTAATCCGAACAAGCTTTTCATCTAATACAGCTTCAGTAGATTGTAACTGCTGTTTGAGTGAATCAACTTCAGCTTGAAGCTGTAGCTTTTCCGTGCTGACTTGAGCTAAACGCTCTTGTGCCTGTTTTAATTCAGCCGGATTCTCAACCACAATTTGTGTTGGCACTTGCACAGGCTCATCAAACTGGGCGGGGCTGTAGGTTGGCGAAGGAGAAACAGAAACGGTGTTTTTCCCCATCTGGCGCACAGTAAACCCTGCACCAGCAATACCCGAAGCGAGAGAAGTCGCTCCTAAAACAGTTAAAAAGCGACGACGACTTATCGATTGGTTTTGATTTTGTTGAGACATAATTTAGAAAAAGATCAATAGTTAGAGTCAGACACATCAAATAATGCTCATTATGATGTAAAACTCCAATACGCTCAGTCAACCAATTTGCTGCAAATACACACAGAAAGTTAAGGTAAGCGATCTTTTCTCTATGGTTATGCTCTATTTATCGATATATCCAAAGCGCTTAAGCTGCCCTTCACGTTTACGCCATTTGGGCGCAACCTTGACCCACAGCTCAAGATAAACATTCTGGTGCATCAAATCTTCAATCTCTTTACGCCCCTCACTCCCTATCTTTTTCAACATCTTGCCACCCGCCCCAATGATGATCGCTTTATGGCTATCGCGCTCGACAAAAATATTGGCTTTAATATGGATGGGTTTTGCCTGCTCGTTAAACGAGTCGATTAGAACAGTTGTGCCGTGTGGGATTTCATCACGAATATTTAGCAATATCTGTTCGCGGATCAATTCAGCGACAATATCACGGGTAAACGTTTGAGTGATTTGATCGGCCGGGTAGTAGCGGGGCCCTTCCGGCAGCTCTTCTAAAATCTTTTGATACAGCTCATCGGTTCCACGTTTCTTCGCGGCCGAAATAAAGAACCAATCGGTTGCTTCTGGTAATAACGCTCGATAACTTTCAGTCCGTTCAACGACATCTTCAAGTTCTATCTGATCATTTTTATTGATCACCAGCAGCGTTTTACCACCAGCGGCCGTCATCATTTCAGCCAAACGTGCGTCTTCCTCATTCGGCACCATCGTCCCGTCTACAAGCCA
Organism: Anaerolineae bacterium; assembly: GCA_045105475.1. Classification (GTDB taxonomy): domain Bacteria; phylum Chloroflexota; class Anaerolineae; order Promineifilales; family Promineifilaceae; genus WTJY01. Next base: position 14,939 of record JBGCDP010000059.1, on the reverse strand, counting down.
AATTACGACATCAGCATCTTTTAACGTCTCTGTTGCTGCATCGAGCATCAGCTCATCGAGTTTGTGCATCGCCTTTTGCATAATACCAGGCGTATCAACAAAAATCATTTGATGGTCGGGCTCAGTCACGATACCCAACTGGCTGGTGCGAGTCGTTTGCGGCCGATGAGAAACAATTGCGATCTTTTGGCGCAACATCCCGTTTAAGAGCGTACTCTTGCCCACGTTCGGTCGGCCAACCAGCGCAATAAAGCCAGACTTGTGCCCTTCTGGCAAAGGCTCTTCTTCCTCTGGTTCTTCAAAAACCAACATTTCAGTAGGTGTCAGTTCTTTGGCTTCTTCCTCGCCATCAAATTCAAATTCGTCTTCCGGAAAATCACTCATAATTTTGTTTAAAGAGAGAGGGTCTACCTCTCTCTCATTTACACTTTTCTATGTCCTTTGCTTCAATTATGCCTTGCTTTTTCGTTTACTGTAAATACCCTCACCAATTATCATCACCAGTGAAAGTAAAACGATAATGGTGGCAAATACAACGTCAGCCCGAAATTGGCCGAATTGAGGGACATCATCCCCCTGAAACTGATAGATGGCTATCCGGCCGGCCGAAAAGAGGCCCAACAACAGCCAAAACATAGCAGCCTGTTGAATTCTTTTTTCCACGATATAGTGCCGATAAGCCAGCCACAAGCTGACAACAATCGATAATAACATCCCGGCCAACTGTGTTCGGTACCGAACTGTAATCAAGCCAAAATTATCAGGCAATGGCGCTGCATACCAATTAATAAACGTATTGGCACCATAGCCACACCCATCAAACCAGCAGGCGAGCCATCCCGTAAAGTAAAGCAACGACATAACAGAAGCCAACATTATCCAAGTTGATTTTAATGGGAACCGGGTTATTAAGCTCCACAAAAAAAGCCCAATCAATCCGCCCAGAATGACACCGGCATAACCAAAGCCACCTTGCAACAAGTTCCATCGCTCAGCCGATTGTTCGCTAAACCATTCGCCGTTTTGCCACACAAATTGCAATCGGCCGCACAGCAAACCGACAACCCCAGCAGCTAGCAAACCGTCCCAACCGGCAAATTTGTTGTCCTGCTGATAAATCAACCAAGCTGAAAACAGCAGACCAACAATCCAAACGGCTGTGAACGTATAAATAAAACCTGAATCAGTTCGTAACAAGTAAGGAAACATTTTGAGCCATCATTGCGGGGCTGGGCACATTCAAGAATAATTCACTCGAGAAAACACATGATTGAACCTATTTATATCATCTTAGCTATCTTTTTGGGCACGTTTACCGCCACAACCCTCGGTTTTGGGAAAGGGTTAATCGTCATGCCTATTCTGACCATTCTATTGGGGCTAGACACAGCCGCTCCGTTAACAGCCATGGCGATGTTAACCAGCCAAATCTTGGTGATTTTATGGTTTCGCAGCAGTTTTAGCTTAAAAGATGTGATGCCTCTCATCCTTCCGGCCACCATTGGCATTCCAACCGGTTTATACATTATTACCGTTATTGATGAGCTAATCCTCCGGCCGATTTTAGGCGCACTTATCATTTTGTACATGCTCTACCGCATCTTTCAGCCAGAGCTAACGCCAATGGACCCTGCACCGAAACCATTAACGTGGGCAGCCGGTTTTTTCGCGGGGCTTCTAACCGGTGCTTATAACACCCCTGGCCCTCCGGTCGTCATCTATGGTGATGTTTGCTGCTGGGAAAAAGATCGTTTTCGGGTCAATCTACAATCATTTTTTATCTTTTGTTCGTCAGTCACACTTTTTGGGCATCTACTCCAAGGGCGTCTAACGGCGTCAGTCATGATGAGCTATGGCTGGGTATTGGTCGGGATATTCGGCGGCATGTCGGCCGGAATTATGCTTGACAAATATATTCCTGCGAACGTGTTCCGCTGGCTCGTTCAGATACTGCTGCTTGTCATTGGCGCAACCATGATTTGGTCAATCTTTTAGCCTCACGCTGTTTCATACAGCAAAACCATGACTTTAGCATGACCTTTGATACATTAAACCCAAGTTGCAAAATGCTACATTACCCCCATAAACTTGATAATAATCAAAACTTTCCTAAGGAAACTTAGAGAATAAGCCTAAAAAATTATGTTGAAATTACCAAACTTCTCCCTAAAAAAACGAGAAACATTTCTAACGCTTGCGACCACGTTTATTCCAATTTGCATCTATGTTGGCGTTTCACTCACCATCGAACCCGAACCATCTTGGAAAATAGCGCTGGTCACCTTTTTAGGAATTATCTATTTCGCAATTAGCTTTTTGCTTGATGGAGAGTCTATATTTTCTGACCAAAGAAATATTACTGCATACTTCGTTATCATGAGCGCATTGGGGCTTTCGATCAATTTCTTGGCAAATCCTGGCTACATGTGGATCATTTTAGCCCCTTTGCTTGGGGTCGCAGAATCAACGTTGGGCAAAATCGGCCGCTGGATAATGTACGGCGTTATCTTAGTCGGTTTGGGCGGACCTTATATTTATTACTTTGGTTGGGACGCTTGGTATGTATTTATCCTTTATACACCAGCGATCTTATTCATTGTGACCTTTACGCGTTTAACCCTAAAGGCGAACAAAGACAGAGAAACGGCCGAATCCTTAACAAAAGAGCTGGAAGAAGCCAACCGGAAACTTGGCGATTATGCGATTCAAGCGGAAGAGATGGCAACGACTCAAGAACGCAATCGTATCGCCCGTGAGATTCATGACAATTTAGGCCACTATTTAACGGTCATCAATGTTCAGCTTGAGGCTGCAAAAGTTACTTTTGATCTCAAGCCGGAAAAATCACGCGATGCCATCGACAAGGCTCAAAATTTAACCAAAGAAGGACTTGGTGCTATTCGCAATTCGATTGCAACATTACGCGAGAATCCGGTAGCCAACCGGCCGATTCCAGAAGCGATTGCGGACCTGATTCGAGAAAACGAGCAGGCGGGCATTTCAACCGAATTTGAGATCGCGGCCGAACCTCGCCTCCTGCCACCTAATGCCACATTAACCCTCTATCGGATTGTGCAGGAAGCCCTCACCAACGTACGCAAACATGCAAACGCCTCACAAGTTTCAGTCATGCTCGATTACAATGAACCTCAAACGGTCCATCTCAAAATTAGCGACAACGGTATTGGCTCAGCCGGAACCGGCAGCGGCTTTGGTCTGATGGGAATTGCTGAACGTGTCACATCCTTAGGGGGCACACTCGACATCAATACCCAACCTGATGCAGGCTTTGCCTTGGCAATTTCAATTCCGGGTTAATCCACTCTTCTGCGTTCAAAAAAGATGGTTCTGGCTGATCTTACACTTGAAAATCAGCGTTCTTGATTTAAAAGAGGACCAAAGGATAAATTAGAAAATTAATTTTCCCATTTTATTTGTTTCAAACTGCTCAGATCCCCTATACACTATCTAAAGTAAGTAATCATTTTATTTACAGATACTAACCATACAAAACGCATCGAGACAGAATGACAAATCCCACCCCACTACTTATGGAAAATGTGACCGTATTTGCTGATCTAAACACAGCGTTGGTTTCATATACATACCGCAATGTAATTTCAGAACGTGAAACGTTTGCTGTCTATGAGTGGATGAAAACAGGCCTATCAACTTGGTTTAAAGAAGAAAACTTCCGAGGAGCAATTTTTGATTTTCGTGATGTTACAAAATTTTCATTTGGCACAGTGGCCGTCGCCAAAGAAGAGAGTAGCGAAGCCAACAAAATTGCAGACTTGAGCATTTTCCCAGTTGCCCTAATGGTCAATAACACTCGTCAAGAAGTTAAAGTACGCATGTCGATGCTTGGAGGAGACAGCAATCGAAAACATCTGGCAAGAAAGAACCTTGAGGCATTAGACTTTATTAATGAGTGGAACCTGCAACACAATCGGAAGTTTGACATACCAGAAGAAAAACTAGCTCTGTGGCCTGCCTTCGTCCAATAAGCATAAATTTCTAAATAAAAAAGGGTCTTGGATAAAAATCCAAGACCCTTTTTTATTTATTTTTAGCTTCTAGCCTTTATTTCCGATTCTCGCGGTTACGCAAAAATGTTGGAATCTCAATATTATCCCGGCCGGAGAATGGGCCAGCATCTTTCGGCTCTTCTTTAGGCGCGGCAGATCGGCTACCAAATCCGCTACTGCTGCTTTCTGAACGTTTTGGCTGGCCCAACGGCGTCGAATTTCCGCCTTCACGGAAATTACGGCTGAGCGAACGCATTTGCGGAGCTTCTGTACCAAAACCGGTGGCAATCACCGTGATACGAACTTCGTCACCCATCTCTTCATCGATCACAGCACCAAAGATCAGGTTCACATCAGAATGCGCTGTTTCGCGGATGATCGTCGCGGCCTGATTAATTTCATAGAGGCTCAAGTTAGGACCACCTGTTACATTAAACAGGATGCCTCGAGCACCATCGATGGTCACGTCGAGCAGCGGGCTGCTCAAAGCGCTATTTGCAGCGATTAGAGCCGCATCTTCACCACGGCCGGTTCCAACTGCCAATAGAGCCGCTCCACCGACAGACATAATCGTCTTCACGTCGGCAAAGTCAAGATTGATCAAACCCGGAACGGTGATTAGCTCACTGATTCCTTGGATACCTTGACGCAACACTTCGTCCGCCATCCGGAAACTATCTTTTAGCGACATCCGCTGATCGGTTGCTTCAAGCAGACGATCATTTGGAATGACGATTAGCGTATCAACATGTTCTTTAAGTTCATCAATACCGGCCAAGGCTGCTTCTGTACGACGATGCCCTTCAAACCCAAACGGCCGGGTAACAACACCAATCGTTAGTGCACCAACCTCACGCGCGATTTTTGCGGTAACAGGTGCTGCACCCGTTCCAGTACCACCACCCATTCCGGCGGTGATAAACACCATATCTGACCCTTCAAGAGCAGAATAAATGAGCTCCGCTGACTCTTCAGCCGCATTCGCCCCTTTTGATGGGTCGCCACCAGCACCTAGGCCACGTGTAGAACGGTCACCAATGTGCAGGCGAGTTTCAGCTTTGCTATTTGTTAACGCTTGATTGTCTGTATTAATAGCGAGGAAATCTACCCCCTCTATCCCATTTTCAATCATGCGATCAACCGCATTGCTACCACCGCCGCCAACACCAATCACTCGGATGATGGCTTGCCCACTGGCGGGTCCTTCAAATAATGGATCTGCACCTAAAAATCCTGATGTTTCCGGCCGCTTTGTCCTTTCTGGTCCATTTTGGTTTGAAGCATCACGTTTAGGTGCCCCACCAGATCTGCCTGTGTTTGGTTTATTGTTTCTGCTCATAACGAAATCTCCTGTTGTAGCTATTAGCTGTGAGCCCGTGGCTGCCAGCTTTTAGCTCTACCTCTCTCTTTCTTTACTCTTTTCTCTCTGCTTGTTGATGATTAGCCAGGCAACATGCGTTTAAACACATCCCAACTGTTTTTCAAAAATCCAAATCCACCCCGTTGTGGCTGGGTGTACACATAATGGTCACCCATCGCCCAACGCAGCATGCCAATGCCTGTGGCATAAGCTGGATCGTTTAACTTCTCAACCAATCCTTTTAAATTACGTGGTTCTGCAATTCGAGCTGGAATGCCTAAAACTTTCTGGGCGACATCCCCAGTCCCTTTTAGACGGGCTGCTCCGCCAGTGAGCACAATTCCGGCCGGAATAAGGCCGGTAAATCCGCACTCTTTAACCTCTTTCGAGATCAAATTAAAAATTTCTTCAACGCGTGCCTCAATCACTTCTGACAACTCGCGATGACCAACAGTAATCTTCTCACCACCAAATGGAGCTACACTAAACGTTGCTCCTTCTGGCATATGCTCCGGCCGGGCATCCCCATGTTTCAGTTTGATCTCTTCCCCAATCTCAAACGGCACTCGCAATCCAATCGCAATATCATTGGAGATCAGTTGCCCGCCAATCGGTAACGTTTTGGTCATGAACGGTGCCCCATTTGCGTACAAAACCACATCGGTTGTACCTGCACCAATATCTGCGACCAGCACTCCCATATCTTTTTCAGCGTCACTAACGACGCTTTCTGCGCTGGCCAAGCTCGACATGATAAATTCATCGACCTGAAGCTCAACCGCTTCGGTACAGCCTTTAATATTTTGCTGAGCCGGTATCGCACAAATAATAATATGTGCATCCACTTCAAGCCGGAAGCCGTGCATCCCGCCAGGGCTTTTTACTTTTTCTTGGTCATCCACCCGATAAACACGGGGCAACAGGTGCAAAATATCCCGATTATGGGGAACAGGGACAGCGCGAGCCGCGTCCATTGCCCGATGAATATCATCCATCGAGACCCCTTTCTCACGATCAGCAATCGCCACAATGCCTGAGTTGTTTAACGATGTGATGTGCTCACCACTCACGTTAACAAACACATTGGTCAGCTTATAGCCTGATGTTTCTTCAGCCTGCTCAACCACCTTGCTAATAGCGGCCGTCACTTGGGCCACATCAGTAATCATGCCGCGGCGAATCCCATTGGCTTCTGTTGAGCCAAAGCCGATAATCTGGAGCTCGCCTCCAGTGATTTCACCGACGATGGCTGCTATTTTTGATGACCCTATATCTAGGGCAAATGCGATTCCTTCCATAACAAAAAAAGATAGAGATGAGAGTCAGGAAAAAAGAGCCTACGCTCTAATCTCTTGCCTCTTTTCTGCTTAGTAGCTTCTAAAAATCGGCCGCTTGGGATTTTCAACACTGATATAGATCGGTGTAATCCCTTGCGCTTGAAGCTCATTAACGAGTGCGTTATACACCGCCAGTTTCTGATCCATGTCCACGCCGGTGCCCCAATGAGCATCCCAGCCACGCGGGTCACTAAAGTGAAGTCCGCTATTGTCATTAAAACGAAACGTCATAATCGGTTCGCCGTAAGGCTGCAACTGACTTAACTGGACCGCTCCGTGCAAAATTTCATCAGGTATGCTGCCATAATTGGTTTCAACTTCTTCCACTTCCTCATCTGAAAAGAAGGCGGGATCCGTTTCATCCAAGTCAACAGCAGGTATAGCTTGTCCTAAAATACCATCTGTTCCGGCCGCATCGATCATCATTAGGTCGGCACGGTCTTCCCTTGCAGGAAACAAGCCGCCGTCTCTATTGATCCACCAAGTTGTGCCATTGCTAACCCAAACCGCAACCGGCTGCTCTTCAACCACCACAATGTCAACTTTATTGGGCCAGCTTAAGCGAACGTCGGCCGCTGTGATGCCGGGCATCTCTAAAATCGATTCAGCCGCCAGTTCAGGGTCGGCCGCAAAGATATGCCGGCCGGCCAAGCCGCTCGTTTCCGCGATTTCCGCCATCGGGATCGATTCCGCCCCAACGATAGGAATTTGCGTAATAAAATAATCAGGCGAATTGATAAAACCGTACAACAAATATCCGGCTACACCCAACATCGCCAAGCTAATCCAACGAGCCGAAAAAACAATGTTTTGAACAACTTTAAGTGGACCTTCAACCTTGCGCCACGTTTTAGCCCGCTTACGTCGCGTAACAGAAGCGGCCGGAGCAACGACCCCGTTAAACATCCCGGTTTTATTAGCCCGCTGAAGCTTAGGCTGTTTTTTGAGTTGTTTGTCTTGCTGTTTTTTTCGACGCATCATTTTCAGTAATCAGTGGTCAGTGACCAGTAACGAGTTTCTATTCGTGGGCGGTTACTATTTTTCCGTCTTTAGTGCCGCTTTCACTTTATTGCGTGATACCGCAAATTCAATCAAATAGTCGAGCAATTGCGAATATGAAACACCGCTTGCTTCCCACAATTTGGGATACATTGAAATACTCGTAAAACCAGGCAGCGTGTTGATCTCGTTGACATAAAGTTCGCCACTGTCTTTATCGAGCATTAAATCAACCCGACCGAGTCCGGCACAATCAATCGCCATATAAACGGCGATCGCCATCGACTGAATCTGTTCAGCCAGTGCACCGTCAATCGGCGCTGGAATCAAGAGTTCAGAGTCATCAGTAATGTATTTCGCCTCGTAATCATAAAAATCACGTTTCGGCCGGATCTCACCCACTACACTTGCTTGTGGTTGATCATTTCCCATTACCGCCACTTCTAACTCACGAATATTCGCCCCTTGTTCCACCACAATCCGGCGGTCAAACTGAGACGCTTCGATTAACCCAGCTTTTAACCCATCTCGATCAGCACAGCGGCTGATGCCAACACTTGAACCCAGATTAGCCGGTTTCACAAACATCGGATAACTCAGCTCATTTTCAAGCATCGCCAAAATCGCTTCAGGATCATGGTGCCACCAACTCGTTAGTACCAAAACCCAAGGCAACTGAGGCAAACCGTTCGCTTCCATCACATATTTAAAGATCGCTTTGTCCATGCCAACGGCCGAACCCGTCACACCTGCACCGACATAAGGGACACCAGCAAGTTCAAGTAACCCTTGAACCGTTCCATCTTCACCATACGTGCCGTGCAGTACCGGGATCACCACATCTAAACCTGAAACGTTACCAGTTGTAGATGCAGAATCAGCAGAGACCAAACCGTGCTGCTCACTTGGAGCTGGTGGCAAAATAACTGAAGTCGTTTCAGCATCTTGCTTACCGTCTGCCAGCAACGCCATCGCATCGCCAGCCAGCCACTGCCCTTCTTTGGTAATTCCAATCGGAATTACTTCGTATTTGTTTCTATCGAGCGCTGCCATCACTGACCGAGCTGATCGTAAAGAAACTTCATGTTCTCCTGAACGGCCGCCAAAAATGACGCCGACACGGAGTTTTGGGTTATCGCTTGAATGTGCCATTTAAAAAATTGCGAGGAGCAAGTTGCCTCTCGCTAAAATTCCCAGATCCCGACCATTTCCACTTCAGGATCAAGGTCAACATGAAATTTCTCACGTACCACATGAAACGCTTCAGCCATTAGTTCACGAATGTCTTCGGCCGTCGCTGTCCCATCATTTACAAAAAAGTTTGCGTGCAGTTCAGAGATCGAGGCACCGCCATTGCGATACCCTTTCAACCCAGCCGCTTCAATAAGGTAGCCAGCATAATAATTTTTCGGATTTTTAAACATCGATCCCATCGTAGCACCGGCCGGTTGTGACGTTTTCCGCTTTTCGTTAAAAGCGTCTGCGCGTGCTCGTAATGCACTTTCTGATTCCGGCTTTAGGAGTAATTCAGCTGTGAGTACTACGCGGCGTGGTGCGAGTTTGCCCTGTTCTCGTTTTAATGCACTAGCTCGATAGTCATAGGACAATTCGTCTACTGATAGGGTCCGAACCCCCTTTCCAGCCTCTAAAATCGTTGCGACCATCAGGTTATCGCTCATGTCGCCACCAAATGCGCCAGAATTCCCCACAACAGCACCGCCGACCGTGCCCGGAACGGCAATCGCCCACTCCAAACCGCCCAGCCCTTTGCTGATGCATTGGCGAGCAAGTGTCGAAATATTCACCCCAGATTCGGCCGTGCAAATGATACTTGCGCCGGCACTCCGATAGCTTATTTCTTTAGCCCGATTGAGAATAACAACCCCACTGACACCATGGTCAGACACCAAAATATTCGAGCCACCGCCTAAGATAAAATAGCGCGTGTTGGTCGAGTAAGCGAGTTCAACCGCCATCGCCAATTCAGTGGCATTGTAAACGGTTACCATCATTTCGGCCGGGCCACCTACTCGCGAAGAGGTATAGCGGCCCAAGTTCACATCCACCTGAAAGTTACCTTCAAAAGCGGTTGCAAATTTACGTTGCGTTGCATTCAATGTGTCAAGATCTAGAGTCATATTTTTTAGATATTGGATATTAGTTGCTAGATACTAGAAGGAGCTCGTAACAAGCCACTAACATCTAACCGCTACTATCTAACACCTCACTTCTTTTTATCTTTTTTCAACTTCTTCAACCGATCTACCACTTTCTTGATCTGATCAACTGTGGCATCAACATCAACTGATTTTTCAGTTTTCTTGTTTTTTTTCTTCTCGCTCTCGCTCATCGTACATTTTCCTGTGACAGCTGCCCGGCAACCAGCCAATCTGTCATCGCTGTGGCATCGCCTGCATTCATGACAATTACTGCGTCACCTGGAGAAGCCTCTTCTAACAAAAACGATGTCGCCGCTTCTCGCTCAGCGATATGGCGCACCGAAGAATGAACTATTTCTTTTGCAAACGTTTCAGCCGAAAGGCCCAACGAATCTGTTTCACGGCTGCGATAAATGTCGAGCACAATCACTTCATCGGCCGACTCAAAGCAGTGTTGAAAACCCACATAACTATTTTTTAAACGACTAAACGTGTGGGGCTGCCATACCGCCCAGATTTTACCATCTGGGAACCGCTGCCGTCCGGCCGCTAATGTGGCAGCAATCTCATTAGGATGGTGAGCATAATCATCGACGATCGCCACCCCTTTCTGCTCACCTTTTAGCTCAAACCGACGCCCCATACCTGTAAACGTCTGCATCGCCTTCGCAACGGTTTCAAACGTAACCCTCTCGATCAAACTCACGGCGACCGCTGCCAATCCATTTGACAGATTATGTTCGCCGGGTGCGGCTAATTCTAATTGACCCAGCTTGTTGCCATTCTGCGTAATCGAGGCGGACAGTCCACCTTGCTTATTTTTGATTAAATCGCTCGCATGAAGACACTGATCAGCTTTTGGATGGCTATTGCCCTTCAAGCTGTATCCTGTGATCGAAACTGAAACATTTTTATTCAGCTGGTCAAGTAACGTGATGATACCAGGATTGTCCAAACAGACGACTAAATGTCCGTGTTCAGGTTGATCTAACAAAGAGACAAACTGCTCAAATGCATCAACATAATCAGCTGCTGTTGGGTAAATATCGACATGATCATGACCCAAGTTAGTAATCACGGCGATGGTCGGCCGTAATCCTAGAAACATCCGGTCATACTCATCCGCTTCAATAATGAAATGCTCACCCTGTCCGGCCAATCCATTAGTGCCCGTGATTGGCAACGTGCCACCCACAATGACTGAAGGATCTTGCTTAGCCGCCACGAAGATGTGTGCAATCATCCCAGTCGTTGTCGTTTTTCCGTGGGTGCCCGCAACCGCGATTCCACGGCTACCGATCATCATGGTCCCCAAGAATTCATCACGCTTTAAGACTGGGATTCCGGCCGCGCGCGCCGCCACCACTTCAGGATTGCTATCAGCCACGGCCGACGAGCGGACAACTTCATCAGCGCCTGCAATGTTTCCAGCCGCATGGCCTTCAAACACCGTCGCCCCATCCGCTTCAAGGGCGGCCGTTAGGCTGTTTGAGCGCTGATCTGACCCAGATACCACAAACCCACGCACCAAAAGCACCCGCGCGATGGCACTAATGCCTGCCCCGCCGATGCCAATGAGATGAATGTGTTTGGTAGAACCTTTCATTAAAAAATTAAATGTTTGCAATCGGCTTCTTAGTTTCAAGAAACTTGAGAAGCCTTTAAACAACTTATATCAACGCGATAATCACAATAAAAAACGACACGAAAAACGCGAGTAGCCATACTCCGGGATTAAAAATAGTCAGAGGCAAATAATCAAGCATATTGATGAAAATCGTCTCAGTTGCCACCCGCTGGACCAAACTGCCAAAAACGTATGGCTGACCAGCAGGCAACAGCCTGTAACCTTCAACCGTTATTTGATATTCTAAAAACGACCATAAAGTGCCAAAAAGTAAATATCCATTAAACATGCCAACGACAAACCCGATAAACATGTTTTGAAAACCTTCACGTGCTCGATCACCTCGCACACCTGGTGCTCGGGATGCAATTGAACCAATGACTTGATAACTAAAAAAGGCGATTACAACATGAAATCCAAACTGCAGCCAGAACGCTTGTCGCTCAGGAGCAACCGTCAATATTGGTGAAAGAAAAGGTAAACCTCTTGTCACTAACGTAAAGCCAAACGAGTGCAGAAATGCAATCGACCCGATTAATCCGGCCATTGCGATAACTTCTTTCTGCCAGCCGCGGATTGCCCCAATACCGCCAAATAGCAATGTCGCTAGGTAAAACACAACTTCAATGCTGATCATATTTTTCCCATGGTGTAACGGATTACACCCCTCCTACTTCCATTATCACTTTCGCAATCTTTCCGGCCGCTCCAGAAACATACAGTGATTTAGCCGCTTTTTTCATCTCTTCCAATTGGTGGCCTTCAATGAGCTGATCAATTGTCTTCAGCAAATCTGAGCCAAGCTTTTCATCATCTAACCGCACCCCTGCGCCTCGGGTTACCAAGAAGTCAGCATTGACCTTTTGATAACGCCACGCATATGGATACGGGACTAAAATCGCGGGAACTCCGAATAATGGACATTCACCCATCATACTGGCGCCAGCTCGAGCAATGACCAAGTCGGCCGCTCTAAAAGCCATTCCCATCTCCTCATGTAAATACGGAAACGGCCGATAATTAGTTTTTAAATCTTCCGGCAAAGTTTGGGCAAATGCCTCAACCTCTGGCCATGTCAAGGTACCACTGACATGGATCACCTGCATTTTTTTGAGCAGATCGGGCAAAATTGCCATTAAAGCATCATTGATACTTTTGGCGCCACGGCTGCCGCCAAACACAAACAAGATCGGCACATCGAGCTCAAAATCAAATGTTTTGATGGCGGCCGTTTTTGGTTGCTCTGCCGCATCTACCAGTGCCTGTCGTACCGGATATCCGGTTTCGACCACCCGCTTGCCCTGTGGAAAATATTCGGCCGAGGCTGCAAATGTTGCCGTCACCGTTCCAACTGTACGCGAGATCGTTTTTAACGCACTGCCAGGTTCTAAGTCTGGCAAATACATCACCGAAGGAATGCGTCGAATCCGGGCCGCAAAACCGACCGGGACCGCCATATATCCACCGGTTAAAAAAACCACGTCCGGCCGGAAATTGCCCATTATTCTGAAGCTTAGCCATATTGACCATAAAAGCTTCAATCCATTTTTAAGCTGCTGTAGCCGGGACACCCCGGCTATGGCCCCACCCACTATCTTTTCAAGCCGAATGCCAGCTCGTGGGACCAATATTTCTTCCATTTCACCCGCAACACCTACCCACAAAAGATCAGATGCTGCGACGCCGCGCTCTTTAAGCTCAGCGGCGGCTGCGAGCGCGGGGTAAATTCCCCCGCCGGTTCCGCCTGCGCAGATGAGAACTTTCACTGGCTAACTCCGTTTCTTCCTCAAAATTATTATCGAGCCGCTCGTCTAACCCTTCCTCAAAGTTAGAGCTTTCCGCCCGTCGATTTCGGCGGCGTGCAGGTGCTCGCCCCGCCACCTGTGTGCGACGCGGTCGGCTGGTTGACGGCCGACTGCTCGCTTCAGAATTAACTGTCACTTGCGAACGTTTACGCACCGGCCGATTGCCCAAACCATCTCGTGAAATGCTGAGCACCATCCCGGCCGCAATCATATTAATAAACATGGCTGACCCACCATAGCTGATAAACGGCAGTGTCATACCCGTTACCGGAATCACAGTGGTGATAACCGCCATATGGATCAAAGCTTGATAAGCGAACCAGCAGGTTACGCCCAAAGCTAAATACATGCCAAATTTTGTCCGTGCATTATTTGCAATCACGACGCCCCGCCAAACCAACAGGGCAAACAAGACAATGACGCCAAACGTCCCTGCAAAGCCCAGCTCTTCCCCAATAATGGCGAAAATACCGTCTGTGTGCGCAAAGGGGAGATGGGTAAACTTCTGGGCACCTTGCCCAATACCAACCCCAAATGAGCCGCCTAGTCCTAAAGCAATTAGCCCCTGCTGCACCTGATACACGGCCGTTGTCGGGTCAGAAAACGCGGTGCGAAAGGTTGAAACACGAATACGTGCATGCTCATTTACCAAAATCATCAGCGGAATCAAAATCGCTGCAAAACAGCCGAGAATCACGAACTGCTTCCAATCTGCCCCACCAATAAAAAAGATCGTTACAGCGATCGAGCCAATCAAAATCGTACTACTAACGGCCGGCTGGATAACGACCAACCCGCAAACGACAGCCACGATGATCGAAAATGGAATCAATCCGTAGGTAATATCCCGAATCCGATCCCCTTTTGTAGCCACCCAATGGGCGATATAGACGGTTAAGGCCAACTTTGCCAGCTCAGAGGGCTGATACGAACCACCGGCCGTGAGCCAGCGTGTCGCCCCATTGATCGTTGCACCAGCAATCAATACGGTCAGCAAGAGCAAAACGGTAAAGCCCAACATCGGCACCGACAGCTTGGTCAAAATGACATAGTCAAATTGCAACATAATCACAATCGCGAAAAAGCCGAGAATCGCTGCCCCAAACTGCCGTTTAAAGAAATAAAGGCTATCAGAATTAATCCGCTGAATCCCCAAGTCAAAGGTTGCTGAATAGACCATCAGCAAGCCAAAGCCGATGATGAAAAACAGCAAAACGCCATAAACAAGATCAAACTGAAAACGCTCAGCCAAAGACAATCGGCTGAGGGCTTGGTTTCTTCTGTTATTTGATTGAGGGGGATTAATTGTTGTCATAATTTTTTAGCCATTAACGAGTCGCTTAAATAGCGCGCCACGTTCTTCAAAATCTTTAAACGCATCGTAGCTGGTACCACCAGGAGAAAGTAAAACAACATCTCCGGCTCCAGCCAAGCGTTTAGCATGGCCAACCGCTTCTTCAAGATCGGCCGCTTGCATTACGTTTTCACTGCGTCCAACTTCTGCTAATTTCTCTTTTAATAGATGAGACAGTGCACCAAACAAAATCACCGTCTTAACCTGATCTTTCACCGTTTTCGCCCACGGTTCCCAGACCATATTTTTATCCCGGCCGCCTGCGAGCAA
>JBGCDP010000058.1:0-11623 GCA_045105475.1 Anaerolineae bacterium | reverse complement strand
AAATGCATTGACGTATGAGCTTTGATTGGCACATCCTTCACCTGTGAAAAAACGTGGGCAGGATTCGGCCGCAGCTTCATATGCATCATCATCCGCATAAGCTTCAACATCAAACGGAACCTGCTGGTTATTCAAAGTGAGGACATGGCCAAACTCGTGGATAAGGGTGTACTGTTGCTCTTTTTTGTTTTCAGCATCAACCGCATCCATCACGATTCTCCACTTCGTTTCATCTCCCTCAATAGGTTCAACATAAGCCATCGTATTGTCAGTCCCGTCTGTAAAGATGCCGTATTGGGCGATTTGAAGACGATTTTCGGCCGGAATCAGGTTCGCGAACTCCTGCCACATCGCTTCATGCACGGCCGTGTCCGCCAATATCTCATCTTCTTCATCTGATAAAGGCTCCCCTTCAACCGGATCAACCGGTGCATCATTCTCGATGCCATAGGTGATTAAGACGTTCACATCTTCAGGTACACCAAACACAATATCGCCCAAGTCGGCCAGAAAGCCGCCAAAGAAGCCAAGCAAACCAGCGTCTTCGGCACAGGTGCCCTCAAGCTCACACGTTAAATAACAATATTGGTCTTCTTCAACATACGTCTCATCCTCAAAACAATCTTCCGCTTCAAGGATAAATGCTTCTGGCGCACAGCTAGTCATAAGCATGCCGACCGTCAAACATCCAACAAACAACAACCTAAAATATTTCTTTATCATAATACCCACTTGATTCAATGTTTTTACCATTTTATCTGGGCTAAAAATCTAGGCCATCCCCATCATGTCATAGGATTAGCCTGCCAGCTTTACATCAACCAACGTCGTGTGCGCACTTGTCCCTTGGCCCAACTTCGATGTGCCTTGATCACGCGTCAGCACATTCGGATTGCCGTGCACGTCCGTTCCGTCTGCATCAAGCTGATACCAAGCGCCGGTTGAAAGTGCCACCACACCCTGCCGGATCGTGTCACTCACATCGGCCCGAGCCAAGCACTTGCCCCGGCCGTTAAACACATGCACCAGTTCTTTATCTGCAATGCCACGACTCGCAGCATCGGCCGGATTCATCGTCACCGGCATCGGTCGTGCTCCTGACGCGTCAGCAAGAGCACTTTCCATCTGGCTGTGCAGCTTATCCCCGGGCTGCGGTGAAACCATATGAAGCGGATACTTACCAGAAGCGGTGCCCAACCACTCGTTCGGCGCTAACCAAGACGGATGCCCCAAACAATCATCGTACCCAAAGCTATCGATCGTCTCAGAAAAAATTTCAATTTTGCCAGATGGGGTATCAAGCGGCTTACCCTCTGGGTTTTCCCGAAATTCCTGGAACGGCGCATTGGTATGGTTTCGTCCAGCAATTGGCAGCTGAACCCAGTTGTCTATGCGCAGTTTTTCCAGAGTCGGCACTTCAACCCCATTTCGGGCCGCATCTTGATAAAAGCGATCATACAAAAACTCCGTCCACTGCTCAGACGACCGCCCTTCAGAAAAGGTTTCGCCGCAGCTCAGCCGATCGGCCAAACCAGCAAAAATATCGTAATCGTCACGAGCTTCATCGACAGGGTCGATTAACTTAGGCATGTGAAATAGATAGGAATCGCTCGCGGCCCGGCCGATGTCCTCCCGTTCATACGGAGTCGTGGCAGGGAATACGATGTCGGCCCGCTGAGCCGTTGCCGTCCACCACGGCTCATTGACGATGACCGTCTCCGGTTGTTGAAACGCCTTGTGCAGTCGGTTTAGATCTTGATGATGATGAAATGGATTGCCCCCACACCAATAAACAAGTCGAATATCAGCGTAAGTCTTTTTCTCGCCGTTAAAGTCATACGGCCCGTTTGGATTAAGCAGCAAATCAGCGATACGGGCCACAGGGATAATGTCAGAAACTGCATTCTCACCAAACGGCACACCCAATCGGCCCAGCGGCTTCATCGGTACCCCAACGCCTCCAATCGCCCCATAGCCAAAGCCGATGCCGCCTCCGGCCATTCCGATTTGCCCCAGCATCGCAGCCAATGTAGCTGCCATCCAAAACGGTTGTTCCCCGTTTTGGGCCCGCTGAAGCGACCAAGCGACAGTAATAAGCGTTCGGGTTTTACCCATGCGACGGGCCAACTCCACAATCTTGTCGGCCGGTATTCCACAGATGGCAGCCGCCCACTCCGGCGTCTTCGGTTGGCCGTCTGTTCCACCCAACAAGTACGATTTGAAGCGATCATACCCAGTGGTACAGCGGCCGATAAAATCTTGATCAACCATCCCCTCTGTTTCGATGACATAGGCCAAACCCAGCATCATCGCCGTATCGCTACCAGGGATCACCGGTAACCATTCAGCACCTTCATACGCATCTGTTTTGAGCGGGCTAATATTGACCAAACGCATCCCGTCAGCTGAAAACTGATCGAGCCATCCTTTCGTTTCATGCTCCGTTACGCCACCCATGCTGACCTGTGAGTTTTTTGGATTGATGCCACCAAACATGATCAAGGTTTCTGTATTCTCCGAAATCATTTTCCATGAATTATGCTGGTGCCAAATAAACTCGTAATACTCCATCCCCAAAATATGCGGAATTAAGGCTTGGGCCGCGCCGGTGCTGTAGCTGGCAAATGCAGACACAAATCCTCCGGCCGCATTCAGAAAGCGCCACAGCTGTAAACGCGCGTGGTGAAACGTCCCTGCGCTCGACCAACCGTACGATCCACCAAAAATTGAGCCGTTCCCGTGCGTCTGGCGCACCCTTTCGATTTCGGCCGCCGCAATGTCAAGTGCTTCGTCCCACGGTAATTCAACAAACTCATCGTTACCGCGCAGGTGTGTTGCGCGATCGTCTGGCGTGCCTTCAAGCCATCCTTTGCGAATCGACGGCCGGGCGACGCGGGTACGATGATAAACAGCGGCCGGGATCGATTCAGAAATTTTTGAAGGATCAGGGTCTTGCTCAAATGGAGAAACACCGGTAATCCGGCCGTCTTCAGTCGTGACATTAAATGCTCCCCAATGGCTGGACGTAACTTTGGTTTGTTTGGTACTCATTTGTTTTCCTCGTAGTGTAATTTAGGCGCAATATCATTCCACGCCTCTTTTTGGGCATCTGTTTTCAAGATCGGCTCAAAGCCAAATTTTCGGTAGAGATTAACAGCAGGAATCCGTTTTGTATTGGTTGAAAGGCAGGCTTGTGAATGCCCCAATTCGAGCATGCGTTGGCAGCAAGCACTCAACATCGGCCGTGCTAGTCCACGCCCTTGGTGATCGGCCGTAATGGCAACCCAATGCACCTGGCCAATGTGCTTTTGGGTTAGATTATCGAATTTCCAATCATCCTTTTGCCACGCGGTGATTGAACCGATATCCCGGCCAGATGGGTCAACTAGAAACATAACTCGCTGAGACAACTCGTCGATGTCACCGGGCAAATAACTAGCAAATGTTTCAGCATTAACCTTATACAATGAATCGGCCAATCGCTGAATATCAACCCAGCTCTCAACATCTCCATCGTGATAAAACCGCATTTGGTAACCGGCCGGAAATGAAAGTTTTGGAGTCTTGGTTAAATCAGGATGAATCATCCATAGATCAACATCTGGAAGTTCTTGTGCCATCAGTCGATTTTAGCGATTTTATTTAGAAAGGCCCGTCTAAATTTTGCCAAAATCCCCATGTCGACCCAATCCAGAACTAAAACGAGCCGCCCCATCTAGCCCACCATTTTGAACCTCTTCACGGCTGTTCACCCATTCTTGCTTGAGGGCCATACGCACTGATAAGCCGTGTTGGTTGATGGCCGATCGACGATCAGCCCGCATACAGCTTTGCGGGAATTTTGCGATCTCATGCGCCAGCTCTTCTGCTTGGGCGCGAGCTTGCCCATCATCAACCACATACTCACACAGCCCGATTTGGGCACATTCATCGGCCGGAACTTTGCGACCGGTCAAGATGATTTCAAGCGCACGACCTTGTCCGACCAATCTTGGCAGACGAACGGTGCCACCATCTATCAGTGGAATCCCCCAGCGGCGACAGTACACCCCCATGTAGGCTGACTGTTCCATCACACGAAAATCACACCACATGGCCAGCTCCATCCCGCCAGCCACGGCCGGGCCAGCAATCGCACCGATGACCGGTTTATCCAGTTCTAGGCGACTGGGTCCCATCGGCCCCAGACAATGCTCATTATCATCGGCCGCAAAAGGTAGATTCGCCAATGGATCTTCTCCAGTCTCTTTGGCAGAAGCAGCATGTTTTAAATCCCATCCAGCACAAAAAGCACCTCCCTCTCCCCAAAACACAGCAACTTTAGCCGTAGCGTCATTCTCAAAGGAGACAAAGGCATCAAATAATTCTTGGGCGCTGGTTGGGTCCATCGCGTTTCGCGCCTCCGGCCGATTATGTATCACCGTCCATACCGATCCAGATTTCTCAATTCGTACTGTCATCTTTACTCCTTTTCAGTTCTATTTTTCAATTCCAGTCTCAGCCTGTCCTACCCAACTGATTGCGGCCTCGATTGACTCGATCTCTCGCCGTTTTAAAAGCCAGTGCTCAGCGATAGTCAGAGCCAAACTCTCCGCCTTTGCCCTTACATATAAATCTTTAATACCCACAAAGTCATCAACCCAGGCCATGCCGATTGTCCGGCGAAATATCTCTGCCGCCGCGTAACCCAGCGTGTCTGTAAAAAACTGAGCCATGTAATGCTCTCTAAAGTGGGCAGAATCCCATTCTTCCTTGTCTCCATCTTCAGCCCAAAGCTGGCGAAACTCTTGCTCAAACGTGTTCCAAATTTCAGCAACTGTCTCCAATATCCATTGCCGATATGTGTCGCGTGCGGCCGAATCTGGCGCATAATATTCTTGGGCAGCATACCCAATAATCAAGTTGCCCAACATCGACCCGACATCAAAGGCGATTGGCCCATAAAATGCGAATTCTGGATCAATAAAGCGCGTATCCTCCGGATTGAGCAACACCGATCCTGTATGGAAATCACCGTGGACCAAAGCTTGTGCCTGCGTCATAAATTTTTCTTTCATGACAAGCATCTCCCCTTGCAGGGCTGGATTGGCATAAATCGCTTGTACCTTCTGATCCAACTGCGGTGAAGTCCAGCGGTTGTTAGGATGAGGTTTGCAGGGCTCGTTGAAAAAGAGATGTTCCGTGACTTTACAAAGCACCGGATTGATAAATTTTGAGACCATCGCCTTCTTTTTATCGGATGGAAGATAAAGGTCAGAGGTATAGAAGAGTGTACGTGCCAAAAAACGGCCGGCATCCTGGCCAAACTTAGGATAGACAATCCCTTTGCTCAACCCGAAGCGCATGTTCAGATGCTGATTCAGGTCTTCCATGAGGTTGACGTGCATCACCCCGTCATAATGATAAACCTTCGGTGTAAAACCGGGACAGTAGGTTTCTTCAATAGTCAGCAAATCATATTCAACCTTGGCCCGCTCGAGCGGCATCATCCCATCGGGATAGCGGCGGGCATAAGGCAACGCCTGTTTGACCAACACAGAACGATTGGGGTCAGCCAGACTATGTACACGGAAAATCAAATTGACGTTCCCTCCCTCAGACAGGTCAACCACGGCCATTTGGTCATCACGGCTAAAAATTTGATCCATGACAGGAGATTGGCGTACATATTCGACAACAGTTTCAGCAGATAGCGGGGTGTACATAAAATGCTCTCTTTACTAAGTAATTTGTTTTTGAATTAAACGTTGCTTTAGATTATCAACATATTCAAATACGGCCGACTTTTCGGCCAGTGTTTTAGCGCAAATCATGCACTTTTGTCACAAGCTGATCGATTAGACAGGTTCGTCTACTTTTGTCAGGATGCAGCCACAAAAAGCGGTAGTTTATAAGGCTTGTCGAGTTCAAACGCCCCCTTATACTCAATTCACAGCACATACACCGAAATTTCTCACAAGATCGCGACGATTAAACGTAACAACTGTCGCAAACCACAATGGCTATGACCGGAGCCTAATGAAGTTTCCTTTCACTTTGTTGGGCTTCGGTAATAGCTGGCCACCAAATTATGTACAGTACACCCCTGGTCATAGTTGAACTAAATTGGTATTCATGCGACGATAGATGAATAAACTCAATCCAACATCGATTAAGCTAATCATTTAATTAGTCCCATCAGACAAGCATGGACAACTCATACCTCTTACTTCTCTCTGAAACATTCCCCTCAATTCAGGCCGCCTCGAGCGAAATTATCAAACTACGTGCCCTGCTCAATCTACCAAAAGGTACAGAGCATTTTTTGTCAGACATTCATGGGGAGCATGAAGCGTTTTTGCACTTGCTCCGCAGCAGCTCGGGGTCGCTAAGACGACGCATCGATGAACTGTTCCGTGATGAGTTGACTCAGCAACAGCGGAACGCGCTCACAACCCTGATCTATTACCCTGAACAACGACTAACGCTGTTACTTGCAGATACCGACGATCACAATGAATGGTATCGGCTGACTTTACGCCGTCTGCTAAAAATTTCACGCAGGCTTTCAGCAAAATATGCACCGGCCGAGGTACACAAAGCTTTCTCTGGATCGCCGTTTGACAGCACGCTTGAAGCTTTACTTCATCCACAAGGCTCGTCACATGACCGTGAAAGCTATTACGCCACCCTAATCGAATCGATTGTTGATGTGGGAGAAGGGCGTCGCTTCGTGATAGGGCTGGCCAATCTAATTCAACGCTTTGCCGTCTCACACCTGCATATTATTGGAGATATTTTTGATCGTGGTCCGGGTGCACACATCATCTTAGACAGATTGATCACCCACCATTCAGTTGATGTGCAGTGGGGCAACCATGACATTGTCTGGATGGGAGCGGCCGCAGGCAGTGAAGCGTGCATCGCCAACGTATTGCGCCTGTCGCTCCGGTACGCCAATACAGAAACGCTGGAAAACGGCTATGGAATTAGCCTGCTCCCACTGGCTTCGCTTGCAATGGAAATTTATCAAGATGATCCATGCCAACAGTTTATCCCCCGAGATGCGGAAGATCGTGTTGAAGATGGCATTGTCGATGATACTGAACAGAGCCTGCTAGCCCGGATGCAAAAAGCGATTTCTATTATTCAGTTCAAATTGGAAGGGCAAATTGTTCAACGACGACCGCATTACAAAATGGAAGATCGACTATTGCTTGACAAGATTGATTTAGAAAACGGCCGTGTGCGCATAGGGGACAAAGATTGCACCTTAATTGACAGCAATTTCCCAACCCTCAATCCAGCCGATCCCTATCAACTTTCCCCGCGCGAACAGCAGGTGATGACCCGCATCAAACAATCATTTTTAAACAGTGAAAAGCTTCAGCAGCACGTTCGTTTTCTATTTGCCAACGGTAGTATCTACCTAACTCACAATGGAAACCTGCTCTATCATGGCTGCATCAGCCTTGAAGAAGATGGCTCATTTACCAAACTAACAGTGGGCGATACCGTTTATCAGGGGCGATCCTATTTAGACCGGGTCGACCAGCTGGCTCGCCAAGGCTACTTTTCGGCCGATCCAATCCTGCGCCAATATGGTCACGATGCGATGTGGTACTTGTGGGGCGGGGCGCGATCACCCCTATTTGGCAAAAACAAAATGGCGACCTTTGAACGCTACTTTGTCAAAGAAAAAGAAACGCAAAAAGAATTGCCCAATCCCTATTACAAACGGCGCGACGATGAGGCAACGATGCGCAAAATCTTAGTTGAGTTTGGGCTAAACTCTGAGACCGGCCGAATTATCAACGGTCATGTGCCCGTGCAGGTTAAAAAGGGACAGCGACCGATTTTGGCCAACGGCAAGCTCTTGGTCATTGATGGCGGAATGGCGAAAGCGTATCAGTCGGTAACTGGGATTGCAGGCTACACGCTAATCGCCAACTCTTATGGGCTGCTACTGGCCGAACACAAGCCGTTTGTATCGGTTGAAACGGCTATTCGTGAGGCGGTTGATGTGCATACGGTCACAGAAAGCATCGCCACTTACCCGCAGCGCCAGCTCGTACGGCACACGGACGAAGGAGTGATTATTCAACAGCGCATCGATGCACTCCACACACTATTAGAAGCTTATCAAACAGGCTTAGTGAAAGAGAGAGCTTAAATAGCAGGAAGCTTTTGGAGTTTCAGGCTTTTTAACCGATGTCAGCGGCTAACACGGGCCATTTCGGCCGCTGCGTTTAGCACAATCCGGGCGGCCGTTTGCGCCGCCAAACCGTTAGTGTCACGCGATGGCATGAATTCGACACAATTAAAGCCACATAGGTTCGCTTTGGCCGCGACACCTTGGATCAACCCAACCGTTTGCCAAAAAGACAACCCACCAGGGGTTGGAGACATGACGGCCGGCATAATGCTTGAATCGAGTGCGTCACAGTCGAAAGTGATTAAAACATTTGCTCCCTGTGGGATGTGGTCAAGCACAAGATCAAGGCTGTGGTGGGTGTAAAGTTGTTGTGCTGTGATAATCTCTGCCCCCCAAGCCAACGCATCCTCATATTCACCCCGCCGGGCACTGCCTGCGGAACGCATGCCTACCTGCACAATCCGCTCAATGTGCGCCATCTCAGATGCTCGTCGCATCGTGCTGCTCAACCCCCAACGCTCACCCATCACATCATCGCGCCAATCGATGTGCGCATCAATTTGTAGGATTGTGTACTGTTTGTCACGGTTGCCAAACGCTTGAAAGACGGGAGTCGGAACAGAGTCGTCGCCACCGATCACAATCGGGCATGCACCCGCATCGAGTATTTGGTTGACCGCATCGGTGATGACAGTTCGATTTTGGGTGAAGTCGGTCTCATGGGCTGGGAGATCATAACAATCAACGATCCGGCCGAAGCGATCTTCGGAAATCGATCCATCAAAATCAAAATCGTGATGGCTGATCACAGGCGCATCATAAGCCAGTCCTTTCCGGATCGCGTCAGGGGCTTCGGCCGAAAACAGGCCAAATCCTGGATAAGGTGTTGCAATTGGTGCGCCTATGATTGCGACCGCTACATCACCCAATGCATTCAGATCGCCTTCTGGCACACCCATCAGGGTTGGTAATCCACTGTGATCATTTCCATATGCGTCGTCTAATGTTTCCATAATTCTACCTTTATAGTTTTTTTATCGATTCCGTTTTGATCTTTCTGATTAAACGCTGAAATTTTTGCAACAGTATCAGAACTATCAGTTCTTGCCAGCATAATTGAAAGGTTCGCCGGGACGGGACTATTTGGGCCATTATTCAGCAGGGCCTTTCGCTCTCCAGCTCTGAAAGAAACGGTATTACAGAGTAATACACCTACTTTGTACTTAAGAGTTTAATGTAAACTGCAACCTAACTTATGGTAATCTGTTGGCACGCCTGTAGAATTCTCGAGTCTGATTGATGCAGATAATCGAATCAAAGCATTAAATCGATTTAGTCACTATGTTGATTGCAAGTAACAAACAACCGCTCCAATTTTGGACCAAAAGAGATTTCTGGTTTCACCTATTCATTCTCTTCGCTATTTTTGCCTACTTGTATTCCCCCTTGTTCGATTATGCGATGGGGCACCATATACACACACGCCCTCACAATCACATTCCGGTTAAGTTAATTCCGCATGGTGATCATTTTCATTTTTTTGGTGACGGGTCACTTGTGGAGTCAGAAGCGGCCGATGATCATATTTGCACCTTAGACTTTGCAGGCTTGATCTTAATAGGTCTATTTGTCATATTTATCGCCTGCATCCGTCGGCCTATCCGAAATGCTTTCATCTTTGCAATTGAAACCACTTGGTTAGAAATGATTTTAATCAGGCAGCCTCCCCCTATCCCCCCCCCACGATCTTACAGCCTCGTAGTGTAATCCAAATTCACTACCTCAATTTTATACGTACTAAGCCAAACCTAATGACTATTTAGCTCTTGGACCATGCTTGACATGCTTGCTCTTAATCAAGGGCTAGCTGTTGGCCTGTTTCTAAGCTTTCTTAGGCGTTGAATATCTCAACGATTGGCCTTTTCCTGCGGTGTAAAGTTTATAAGCCCAATTTAAAATACAACTTATTTACACTTGTGTGATCCGTCATATCCCGAATCACGTTGGGCGCAATTACCTATAAATAAAGTAGAACATGTCTAAAACAAAACTAAATTTCAGAATAATTTTATCAGTCCTCATGCTGTTGCTATTCGTTGGCTGTGCGCCTCAAACAACGCCAGCCGCCTCAACAGCAGACAACAGTAGTGCAAGCGAAGAAGACCATGGTGACGAAGACCATGGCGATGAAGACCACGGCGACGAAGATCACGATGGTGATGAAGACCACGACGACGATCATGGTGATGAACGTCGTGAACATGATGCTCACGAACACGGAGCGGCCGAACTTTATGTGGCCTTGGTTGATGGCCAAGCTGAAGTTGTACTTGAAACACCAGCGTATAACGTGGTGGGATTTGAGTACGCGCCAAGCTCAGACGAGGAGCAAGCGGCCGTCGATGCAGCGATAGAAATGTTTGAAAAAGCTGACTGGCTAGCGTTAACCGAAGCGGCCGGGTGCAGTTTGACCAGTGCCGATGTTGATAGCTCGATGGCTGAAACCGACCAAGACGAAGAAGACCACGGCGATGAAGATCATGGTGATGAGGAAGAGCATGGTGACGAAGAAAAAGGTCATGACGATGATCACGAAGGGGAAAAAGAAACCCACTCTAGCTTTTTTGTCACATATATGTTTGACTGCAGTTCACTAGGTGACCTCACCGCATTAGACGCAACAAATCTATTTGCAACTTTCCCCAATTTTGAAGAGATCGATGCGCAATGGCTCGACGATACGCAGCAGTCGGCCGCCGTCTTAGATGAAGACCAGCCGATTTTGTCATTTGAATAACCCCAACTAAGGACAGAGAGCCATTCGAGCAGGTTTGCTCGAATGGCTCTCAAAGCACCTAATCTATGTCAACCATCATTCAATTAACAGATGTGCGCTTCCGTTGGCCGAAACAAGAAGTCGACCAGCTTAATATTCCGCACCTTCAAATAGAAAGAGGAGAGCATCTTTTTATTAAAGGTGCAAGTGGTAGCGGAAAGACAACCCTGCTCAATCTGCTCGCCGGGATCATTCTGCCGCAAAGTGGCTCAATTGAAATCCTAGGCAAATCATTTGCCCAGCTCAGTGCCAGGCAGCGGGATCAGTTTCGAGCAGACCATTTGGGGATTATTTTTCAGCAGTTTAACCTGCTCCCTTATCTGTCCATCCTAGACAATGTGCAGCTGCCTTGTGCCTTTTCTAAACGACGCAAAAACATGGAGCCAGATAGCTTGTCGGCCGCTCGTGAGCTGCTTTTGCAGTTGGGCATTGACGAGGCCTTACAGCATAAATCTGTCGATAAACTAAGTGTGGGTCAACAGCAACGGACCGCTGTGGCTCGCGCACTTTTGGGGAGCCCAGAAATCATTATTGCGGATGAACCCACATCCGCCCTAGACAGCGACAATCAAGGGCGTTTCCTAGACCTTTTGTTTAGCCAAACCGAAAAAAGGAACGGAACGATTGTTTTCGTCAGTCATGATGAACGGCTA
>JBGCDP010000057.1:0-6697 GCA_045105475.1 Anaerolineae bacterium | reverse complement strand
CTGATTTTAGTGAAAAACGCCGCCATCTCTTCATCGATCCGTTCATGCTCGCGTACATAGCCGGTAGTCCCTCGATGGGTGCTACTAAGGGTATCAAGTAAAAATGTGTCAACATCATCACCGATGCCAAAAGCGAATAACTGGGCATTGGCTGGAATCGCATCGTTGACCGCTTCAAGTAGCGGATCAGTCTCCCAAATCCCTTCAGTTGGCAACCCATCGGTCATAAAAATAATGGTGGCTGGACGATCAGACGCGACCTGATCAGCCGCATCTATCAAAGATTGGCTAATGTTGGTGCCACCGACCGCTTCTAAGCTGTTGATAAACTGCTCAACGCCTTCTAAGTCGTCCGCAGAGGTTAATTCTGGGCTAAAGCTGCGGACGCCGGTGCTAAATGCGACGATGTTAAAACGATCAACTGAATTGAGGTTATTTACC
Organism: Anaerolineae bacterium; assembly: GCA_045105475.1. Classification (GTDB taxonomy): domain Bacteria; phylum Chloroflexota; class Anaerolineae; order Promineifilales; family Promineifilaceae; genus WTJY01. Next base: position 6,256 of record JBGCDP010000057.1, on the reverse strand, counting down.
AGATAGCGGGCCGCATCTTTCGCCTGCTCCATCTTTTCCCCCTTCATGCTGCCACTGGTGTCCATCACCAAAATAATGTCACGGGCAATCACTTCGTCAGGATCGATATTGACGGATGGGGCGGCCAGCAGCATAAAGTAGCCATCTTCACCACGCTCTTTGTAGCTAATCAAATTTAAGCCGATGCTTTCCGGTGATACCCCGTAGTAAAGCTCAAAGTTTTTGTTGGCGTAAATGTCACTTTCTTCGAAGCCAGCGACGGCGCGAAAATCCCCATCCCGAAAATCAGCCACCGGATGGCTGGGTGAGTAGAGCGAACGGATCGCATCACGAGATTCGATCTCGACCCGAATAGATTGCTCTTCTAAAGGTAAATTGGTGTAGAGATGGGTCGATTGGGGGTAGACGTAGTGGACCAAGCCACCATCGGCCGGGAGCACCTGCTGGTACTCGATTTCGATGCGCCGTTCCGCATTTGCCGGAATCGGGAAAACGTTCGCCTGAATCGCATCATGGCCGATGTATTCGAGCAGGGCGGGGTCCCGCATTTGCCGCACGATTTCGTCATAGATGGCACGGGCTTCTTCTTTGCGCAAAATTTTTGATTCGATGGGAATCCCATCGACCCACATCGTCAGTTCGGTGACGGTGGCCCCTTCGGGTAGGGGAAAGAGGTAAATGCCTTCGAGCCACCAGTCGTTTTCGTTGACGAATAGCTGGTCGATGCGTGTGGTGGCGATCTGGTTGTCGATGGTGACGTTGACCCGCTGGTAGTCGATTTTGAGGCCGTCCATCTGCCATTGGGGCAGTGGTTCGATAATGATAGGTGGTTCATCGTCGTCTTGGGCGGCCGCAGGTTGCCAAAAAAGGCCGCTGATTAAAAGTAGGAAAAGGGTGATTAAAAATTTTGAGCGCATGTTTCTATCTCCAGTTTAAAGCTGTCAGTATCCAGTTATCAGCCGTCAGCTTATTGCGGCCATGGAGATAGAACGCTACTAGGCTTAGATTTGTTCCAAGTCGAATTTTAAGTTTTAGATTGAAGCGGCTGGCTGGTTATCTTCTAACAGCTAAAAGTAGCCCAGTGATGATCAATATGATTGCTATGAATAGTCGAAGGCTAATTGCTTCATTTAAAAATAAAACACCCAAGACACTAGCTGCTAAAGGGCTTAACGCTAAAAATGGGGCAACTTGGGTTGCCGAATTGTGTTTGAGCGCCCAGAGCCAAAGAAAATAGCCAACACCACTGCTGACCCCAATAAACAGGATGGCAAACCATCCTTCCATTGTTATTTGGGGTGCTTGATTAAAAAAGCCTTCACCTGTAGCTAAAATTACTAGAAATAATACAGATGAAAACATTGCAATTGCTGCAACCTGAGTTGTTGGATATTTATGTAAATAGGGTCGGTAAAGAACGCTGCAAATAGCGGCTGAGAGGGCGCTCCCTAGCGCAAGTAAATCTCCCCACCACCTTTGTGACTCACCTCCTTCGAAGATCCCTTCTCCAAGAATAAACCCTACACCAATAATGGTTAGAACAATACCTAAGCTGGGGAGTGGGCTTAATGATTCTTGACCGAGAAACACAGAAATGATCATAGTCATCAGAGGCAAGGTTGCAAAAAGTAGTGAGGCACGCGCGGCTGAAATATATAGCACTGCGTAATTGAGGAGGGCCACGACGATGGCAAATTGGAGAATCCCAAGCAAGGCAATAGGCAAAATATCTTTGCGTTTAAACGGCACACGCTTAATGGAGATTAGTGCAGGTAGAAAACAGATGAATCCGATTGAATAGCGCAATAAAGCCAGTGATGCAGGCTCAATCTGGGTGATGACAAACCGGGTTGCGACTAGGGCAGACCCAACTTGGATGCCAACTAGAGCGGCTGCTCCATGGGCTAACCAAGTTCGATTCACTTTCATAATTCAAGGTCCCAGTTCTCTCCAACAAGTTGATGACCAAAGCTGAAGTGTTGTTCAGACCCAACTAAAGTAAAGCCTTCATTTTGATAGATTTTACGGGCAGGAACTAAGATGTCATTGGTCCATAAAGTTAACTTTTTATACCCTTTGTTCTGCGCGAATCGAATACACTCCCGAACCAAATGGGTACCAAGACCTAACCCGCGAGCTTTGGGATGAACGATAAGCATACGTAATTTTGCCGTTTCACGATCCTGTTTGACACAGAAAACTGAACCGACTTGTTCCCCTTCGATTTCAGCGATCCAGCATCGCTCCCATTCAGGCTGAAAGTTTTGTAAAAACCCAGCACAGATCTTCGCTACAAAAGCTTCAAATGTGTGATCCCACCCGTAATCTTGAGTGTACAGAACGCCATGTTGAGAGATAACCCATCCCATATCACCAGCTTGATGAGGCCGTAAGTAAAAAGGCTTTGCATACTTAAAGCTCTTGTCGAGTATTTGCTCAATTGTTGCCATTGAGTGGATTAACCTTTCCCGGTTTGACTCAGACAAACTTAAAAGCATTTCGCCGACTTCTTCGATTGATCGATTATTTAATAAGTTAAAAGCGGCTTGACCTTTCTCGGTCAAATGCAGAATACGCTGACGGCCGTCACTTTCAGAGCGGGTTTTTGTTAAGATGCCGTTTTTCTCTAAATTGGAAATAATTCGACTTAGGTAACCTGCATCTAAACCCAACTCTTGGCATAGCTCAGATGCAATCACAATCGGCCGATGGCCCAATTCAAAAATGATGCGAGCTTCTGTTAGTGAGTAGGGGCTATGCAAGAGCCCTTCTCGAAGCACACCGATTTCACGAGTATAAAAGCGGTTAAAACTTCTGACAGATGTAATTTTATTTTCAAGTTGAGGGTAAATCATGATTTAAATGCTTTAATCAAATATATAGTTGCTTTTGTCAATCATATACCAATGTTTTGAAATCTTCAACACCCAAACTAGCACCCTCAAGCGTGGAGAGTGATCGTAGGCTGCGACCTTGATTGATCAATTTAGAGTTCATTTGAGGCTGTAGACAAGTTTAGAAAATAAAAAAAGCGCACTTTTTAGGGTGCGCTTCTTTTAAAAGGAGGAGAAGGAAAGTTCATCAGCTAAAGTCTTAAAGCTTTAGCCTGTCTGTTTGATTAATAGACACAGCAACTATCAGATTCCTTACCACCTAAAATATTAAGCTCATATTACAGTGAGCATCGGCTTTTACTTGAGCGAATTGATGAGATCAACGTATTTCTGCATCGCATCTTCTTGGCTGGTACCAGACATCTTGGCCCAGGCATCGTATTTGGCCCGGCCGACCATATCGAACATTCCCGGCCGTTTACCAGAAGCGTCACCTTTGGTTCCTTGTTTATAAAGCGAATAAATTTTTAGCATCGTATCGTTATCTGGGCGGGAGCTTAGGTTTTTACTTTCAGCAACTGCAGTTTCAAAAAGCGAGTTTAAGTCAGACATTTTTCCTCCAAAATGGTTTTATCGTGTCAATGGGTTGATTTTAGTGTGATGGCCTAAGGCTAGCAAGCTGAAACGCTATGGCAAGATCGTCAGCAACTCCTGATATTCTCTTGCTGCCGCATAATCTCTGGCCGTTTTGCCTGCATCATCAGTGATGGCTGGGTCGGCCCCGGCCGATAATAATGCCTGGGCAACAATGACTCCGTCTGCTTTTGACACATCCTCTTTCGCTAAGCGAAAGTTAATCAACTCAATGAGTGGAGTGCTGCCAAATTCATCCGTTTGATTAGGATCGGCTCCTTGTTCGAGTAAAAAAATAATCGCTTCTTTTTCGCCAAACAAAATCATTGACATGAGCAGGGAATAATCGCCGTAGTTTGTGGCACGATTGACGTCTGCTCCTTCATTAATAAGTGCGGCCGCAATTTCAAACTTACCTTCTTCCACTGAGCGACCCAATTGTAAATCAAGATAGTCTGCATCAAAATCGTTTCTATCTAAGACAGTTTGAACCTGACTTGTGTCTGCATCTCCAATCGCTATCGCTAACTGCTCTGATGGGGTTTTTTGAAAAATAGAGACGAGCCAAGCGGCGATGAGCAGGGTAAGAACCAATCCGACAGATCCGCCAATAATCGGCCGGGAACGCAACCAGTTCCAAATCGTAACGCCATACCTAAGAAGTGCGAAAACGGCTCCTAATGCTGCAAATGCTAATGTTAGCCTGAGCACAAGGCCAAAGTCGGTGCCTAGACCGCCTCTTCGAACCCCTCCAATCCTGATTGGAATGTCAATGTCGAAAATCGCATTGATCGCCCCCAGAACGAGAATAATCGGAATCGTGAGAGCAATTGAGAGAATGAGTAGGTCTAGAATCTTTTTGGCAATGTCAATCGCTTTTTCAAGCATGGGTTTTAGATTTGAGTCATTCATAAGTTAGGTAGATTATCTAACAAAACATAGTAACCGTAAATATCTGTGGAGTTTGTATTTATCACCTCGCTGTTTAGCGCCAGCTTCACATAAAATTGCACATTTTGTAATCAAAACCAGTTTCTTTGTAAATTATGCATTCTAGTTTAAAATTCCTGCTGATATTGCAGTGTGCTTCTAAATCAGGCGCCGGTGAATCGGCTGATTCGTTGAGTGTAACCCCCTTTAACAATCGGCCGATACTTTAATCATAAGGTTTCTGATCTGAAGTCATTTGAATGCTGAATACATTAGACAAAGAGGCTTCCCATGGCTCAAAAAACTCGTAAACGCCGACCACGCAGGCAAATGCAAAATGGTTGGACCCCGGACATGAAGAAATCAAAATCTGTTCGGCCGGGATTTGTTGGTGGTTCGTATAAACCTTTGACCGATCGAGAGATGGAGCGAATCCATCATACAGTGCTCGATGTGCTTGAGAACTTTGGTTGCGCGCAAGCAACCCCATCGATGATCGATATTGTCACCCAAGCTGGTGGCTGGATGTGTGAAAATGACAGACTGCACTACCCCCGCAGTTTGGTTGAAGACATCATTGATAAAGCGCCAAAAAACTTTGTTATGTACGGGCAAGACCCCAAGCATGATTTAGAGATTGGCGGCGGCCGGGTATACATGGGGACGGGCGGAGCCGCTCCCGAAATAGTTGATTTTCATTCCGGCTTATACCGTGAATCGACCTCAACCGACCTGTATGACATTGCACGGCTGTGCGACACGCTCGACAACATCCATTATTTTTGGCGCACCAACGTGACACGTGATGCGCCTAATATGCGGGATGTCGACATTAATACGTTGTACGCCTGTATGGCGGGTACGCAAAAACACATCGGGGCCAATTTCGTGATTGGTGAGCATGTGTACGATGCGGTTGAGATGATGGACTACCTCAAAGGTGGTGAAGGTGAATTCCGCAAACGGCCGTCCGTTTCGATCTCCTGTTGTCATGTCGTGCCGCCATTGCGTTTTGCCGAAGAGTCGTGCGAGGCGCTAGAAGCGGCCGCCCGGACCGGCATGTGCATTACGCTGCTATCAGCTGCTCAAGCTGGGGCGACCAGCCCGGCCGCTTTGGCAGGCACCATCGTGCAAGCGATTGCTGAAACATTGGCAGGCCTCATCTTTGTTTATCTCATCGACAACAATGTCCGTGCCAATTTAGGCACATGGCCATTTGTCTCTGATCTACGCACCGGTTCGATGTGCGCAGGTGCGCCGGAGCTTGGTTTGCTCGTGGCCGGTTGTTCTCAGATGGCCGGTTTTTATGGCCTTCCAAACTCGTGTGCGGCTGGGATGAGTGACTCAAAAGTGCCAGACGCTCAGGCAGGCATGGAACGTGGTTCTACCTTATCGATGGCGGCTCTTTCAGGTGCCAGCTTGATTATGGAAAGCGCCGGTATGCACGCTAGTCTGATGGCCAGCTCTATCGAGAGTTTTGTGATCGACAACGACAACAATGGCTCCGTCAATCGGGCTGTACGTGGGATCGAAGTCAATGACGACACCCTTTCATATGATGTGATCAAAGAGACGATCTATGGTGAAGGGCATTTCTTAGGTAGCGATCAAACGATCGGCCGGATGGAAACGGACTATTTTTATCCAGAGCTGGCAGACCGTTATTCGGCCGCCGTTTGGACAGAAATGGGGCAAGAGACGATCCGTGATCGTGGCCGTCGCCGCACGAAAGAGATTTTACGGCAGCATTACCCGACCTATGTTTCGGCCGAACAAGATGCTGAAATACGCAAAAAGTTCAATATTGTTTTACCAAGAGAAAATATGTTACCAGGCAACGGCCGCTGGTAGGGGTGAGA
>JBGCDP010000056.1:0-19687 GCA_045105475.1 Anaerolineae bacterium | reverse complement strand
GGTTTCCTGATGTGCAATGATCGGCATATCAAAGACAGATGTACCAAATACATGATCCCAATGCCAGTGCGTGAGAACTAGATATTTTCGATTTGTTGGTCTAAGAGTTGCTAGTTCATCTAAAAATAGCTGTGCATGGGTGGGTGAATTTCCTGCATCAACCAGTAAAGTCGCCTCGTTGCCTATAATTGCCCCAAGCGTTGGACGGTCAGTGGTTGAATCTGGGGCCAGCCAATAAACATGTTCTGAGATTTGATTGAGCCGTGATTTCATCATTAGTTTTCTGGTTTAGGTGATTGTGTTGAATCTGTTGTTGGAACAATCGCTAACTGCGTAAGTCAGTAATCGCATGGGCTGCATTAACGTTTCCAAGAAGTGATAAGCGAAAATGTAGCCATTCAGCCTGCATGACTCCTTGCTGCACCGCAGGGTCTGCATTCATAAATGCTTCAGCTCCTTCATCATCGGCCGCTTCAAAAATCGTAATGCCAAATCCTGAGCCATCGACTCTAAATGATGGCCCTGCTAAAAAAATCGTACCATTCTCAGTTTGCTCTTTTAAATAGGCAAAATGCTGCCCCATGATCGCTTCTTCTTCTGCCGTCATCCCAACGGTTAGCATTTCTAGCCGGGTGGGTTCAATTTTATACAGGTAAAGTTGTTTTTCGCTCATAACTAAAACTCCAAAGAGATAAGGCCTAAGAAAGACAAATAAAGCCAAAATATAACGCCCACCAATAGGGCCAACATGACATTTTCGGCCTGAGTACCGACTTTGATACGCAAAGGCTTTGGTACAAGATGGATCGATGGGTCATAAAATGGCGCTAAGAAACGAACACCCCGAATAGTGACCCCATCACCTACTAAGTGAGACACATATCCAGCCCCAAACGTAAACCAAATCGCATCAGGGAGTCCCCAGGCGCTGCATATCCAATACATGAGCCACGTGAGGCCAAAGGCTGTAATACCAAAATGGGTAGGCCCGCGATGTGGTAGAAAGCGATCCATAATATTTAATAGTCGCGCTACAATAAATCGACTGACGGCAACGAATAAGGTGACTGGCTTTCGGAGTGGGGTGCGCTGAACGTCACGCAACGTTTGCCGACTGCTCAGCTTGAGTGACTTGCGAAATAAGTTATTGGCGGAGTCAATGTCTGGTAGGAGGCTGGCAAAGATCCCAACAACAAGGGCTGGGATAAACACAAAAGGCTCATCAAGAACATCGATGCCTTTAAAACCCAACATCAAGGTTGATGCGGCCGCACCTAAGATTGCATGGCTTCGTCCATTCATAAAATCATCGGGTTGAGAGGATGGGTCGCATGGGGAGGTTTGGGATTCAGAGTGTAACGACTTCAAGTTAGTAGAAAGTATGTGCTATTGTACTGATTTGCCTGCTGTAAAGCCACCCCTATTGCGCATAAGTGGTTATATAATCCTATCCAAAATTTAAACCTGTTTTACATCATTGATAGATGCGTTTAAACTCTAGCACTGCGATTCGATCGACTTCAATATCAAGTGCGTCAAGATCATCTAAATCGATCCAGTGCAACTCGGCCGCCTCTTCCATCACCATCTCACCCGACCAAGATTCAACTGCAAAATAGTGGAGTTTGCGCACTTCTCGATCAAAATGCATGAGCGTACACACGAACTTATATGAATCAGCTTTAAGTCCTAATTCTTCTTCAAGCTCACGTACCAACGTTTCTTCAGCAGACTCGCCGGGATCATTGTGCCCACCGGGAATCGAAATCGCATTAGGCAAAAGCTTTTTATCAGCACGTCGTTTTTCAACCAGCAATTTGCCATCTTTAATTAGCATAAAGGCTGTTCCTTCTGGGGGGTGGCGTAGCTGGGACTGTGTATCGGCCGTTGTTGCTCGGGCGATTTCTTTAGCCGCTTCGGTAAACATCCACTGATCAATGCGGGTGGATACATAGGCATTAAATTTTTCATGGCTCAGTTTCATCCAGCCACGACCCGCAACTTCGGCCGCAATAACAGTGTAGCGCCATAGCTTATCCGCATCCTTAACCAAGCTATCTTCTAGCGATAGGCTTTCATTCCGCGAATCATGCCCATCGATAATTTCGCAAACCTGATTAGTTTTTGCTGGGGAAAAATCTAGAGAAGTTAAAATTTCTCGGGCGATTTTGGCACCCTCGATTTCGTGGAGGGGAGTTATATCGGCGGCAAACCCAATTGGCGCATCTTTTAAGCCCGAAAAGAGTGTGTCTGGCGGGACATTGGCGTATCCATTGTCGTGTAGCAAGATAGCGGGCAGCACAATTTCAGGGTCCGCCTGTGGGTAAGCGGCCAACAGCATTTTTGCGAATCGAGTTGATTCAGGGATGTGGATATGGTTGTCACGGAATTTCCAGTAGGGTTGGCAGGCGGCCGTGATTTGCTGCAAAAGGTTGTTTAACTGTGGATCGAGTTCAAATTTAGAGTTCATCATGAACTGATCAAGCCTAATGGTATTGGGGCGATTAGGCAAAACTATTTTTCACTGATGCACTAGCAGTTAAAACAAAAATGTCCCACAGCCGGGTCAGAGCCATGGGACAAAGAGGAAAAGTCAGGACCGTCTCTATTAAAGATGAGGCCTGTAAATTAGCGGGATATCATAAACACAGCCATCAGCATAAAAATTGAGATAAATGGAAGGGTTAAACAGCCACCAAATGGCCGTCGGCCGAAAAACGATCGACGGAACAAGCTGCCAAAACCGAACATTCTTCCTCTACCAAAACCGTGCCTAGGTCGGCCGGGTTGCCCCATACCAAAACCTTGCCGTCTTCCATGCCCATGATGATGTTTCATTTCCGATCTGTCCTTTTGTAATCTTGTGTTTAAACAAGCGCTTGTCTGAATTAAATAGCGGCACTTAATTCTGCTGTGCCGGAATAAATCTGTATAAAAAGAATAATAAGAACAAGTATGCGCTGGATTCGTTAAGATTTTATGTAGATACGATTTTGTTTTTGTGAATGCCTTTTGACAGGCTAAAGTCGTGATCAAAAGTAGTGGAGAATGCATAGTAGATTTGTTATCCCTCTGAATCGCTCTAGAATTCCTAAATGGATGTAATCAAGCGAGGAATTAGTTACTTAAAACCCTATTGGCTGTTTGCTGTAGGTGCTTTCATCTCTGTTTTGATCGTGACGGCCACTAATCTGTATGTGCCCCAGTTGATCCAGCAATTAATTGATGATGGGATCGAGGTACAAAGTTGGAATGGAATTGTGTGGGCGGCCGGCGGGTTGCTGGTGATGGCGCTATTACGAGGAGTATTCAGCTTTACCAATACTTATTGGTCGGCCGAGTCTTCACAAGGAATCGCCTTTGATCTGCGAAATGAGATTTTCACCAAGCTACAGAACCTCTCCTTCTCGTATCATGACACCCACCAAACTGGGCAGTTGATGACCCGCACCACCTCAGATGTTGAATCGGTACGGGTCTTTTTTGCACAAGGGCTGCTGCAACTGATTTCGGCCGTCATCACTTTTGTCGGCAGTATCGTCATTTTGTTTTGGACCGACTGGCGTTTGACACTGGCCGTCTTGACAACTATTCCGGTTATTATCGTCATCTTCGTGTTTTTATTTAGCCGGATGGGCCCCCTATTTGGCAAAGTGCAAAAAATGTTGGGGCTGCTCAACAACATCCTGCAAGAAAACATCGCGGGAATGCGAGTCGTGAAATCATTTACGGCCGAGCCTTATGAACTGGAGCGCTATCGGTCTCAGAACGATTCTCTTTATCAACAAAACCTTGAAGTGGCTCGCTACTTTTCAATCGGCTTTCCTACCGTCTTTTTGCTATCCAACTTAGGCACACTTATTGTCATGTGGTATGGAGGCAACCTGGTCATTTCAAATGAGCTAGATCTAGGGCAGCTAATTGCTTTCAATAGCTACTTGGCCTACCTGCTTACACCCATTTTTCAGCTGGGCGGTTTGTCGCAACAGATGGCATCTGCAACGGCTTCAGGCAAGCGTTTGTTTGAAATCCTCGACACTGAAAACGAAATTATTAGCCCACCCAACGCTATTGCACTAACAAATGAAATGCCCGGCCGCGTTGAGTTTGAAAATGTCTCATTTGCCTATCAAGGAGCCGAGGAGAATGTGCTGACAGACATTTCGTTTGATGCTTCACCCGGCCATACAGTTGCTCTTTTGGGATCGACGGGTAGTGGTAAAAGCTCCATTGTCAATTTAATCCCACGATTTTACGATGTCACAGGCGGCCGAATTCTCATCGATGGAAGCGATGTGCGAGATTATGATTTAAATATGTTGCGCCAGCAGGTTGGCTCTTGTTTGCAAGAAGTGACACTGCGCAGCGGGACGATTCGGGACAATATCGCCTTTGGTAAACCTGATGCAACGTTAGAAGAGGTTGTTGAAGCGGCCAAGATCGCTCAAGCGCATGACTTTATCCTGCAGCAACCAGATGGGTACGATACGCAAGTTGGCGAGCGTGGGAGCGGTTTAAGCGGGGGGCAGCGTCAGCGTGTTGCTATTGCCAGAGTCTTGCTCGTGCATCCTCGAATCATTGTTTTTGACGACTCGATGAGCGCGCTAGACGCTGAGACGGAGCAAAAGCTGAAGACCGCATTACGGCCGTTTTTAGAGAACCATACGGCGATTATCATCGCTCAGCGCATCGCTACGGTACGCACGGCTGACCAAATTTTGGTGATTGATCAGGGAAAGATTGTTGCCCGTGGCACCCATACAGAACTGCTTGAGAGTAGCCCCATCTATCATGAAATTGTGAGCTCGCAGCTAGAGGAGGAACCGGCATGAGTGTAAACATTGATGCGAAAGAACCGGCAGAAAAACGGGCACGCACCGATTGGGACGTGCTCAAACGGCTCCTTGCTTATTTGCGGGGTGAAAGCTTATTGTTGGGGTTGGTCTTGCTCATGCTCGTGCTGCAAGCGGTTGGCACAGCAGCCGGGCCGACACTCATCGGCCGCGCCATTGACCAATTCATCGTTGTCGATGACCGCGGCGGCTTAGCGCAGACGATGCTAATGCTGGCTGGGGTTTATCTGTTGGGATACGTCGGTTTTATCGGCAACATCTATTTTATGAGCATGGTGTCTCAGCGTCTGCTTAAGTCATTGCGTAGCGACATCTTTGAGCATGTCCAAAAGCTCTCAATCGGCTACTTTTTTAGGCATGGGGCAGGCGACCTAATGAGCCGCTTGGTCAATGACACCGGTGCGATTGGAACTCTCATGGGGCAACAGCTTATCCAATCCCTGGGCTCCTTTTTTGGCCTGATAGCGGTGCTCGTGGCGATGTTCAGCCAGAATGTCCAACTTTCGCTGGTGACGATCATCATCCTACCGCTCATGATTGTGGTGACTTGGTGGTTTTCGTTTCGCTCACGTGCCGCTTTTAAAGAAACCCGTCAAGCCTTAGGCCAGCTTTCTAGCGATCTGGAAGAAAACTTAACCAGCGTACGTGAGGCTCAATCGTTTGCAGTCACGGCCGAAGTTATCGAGCATTTTCGGCAAGATAATGTGACGAACCGTGATGCGGAAATACGAGCGGCCGGAATTACGGCCGCATTCGCGCCGCTGATGGATGTTCTATCGACTCTGGCCACTGTCTTGGTTGCTGGTTACGGCGGCTATTTGGCTATCTTTGGAGATGGGACCGTTACGGTTGGGGTTGTTGTTGCATTTCTCAGCTATGCTCAGCAATTCTTCCGGCCGGTGCAGCTCCTATCAACTTTGTATACGACGGCCCAGTCCGCGTTTGCGGCCGGGGATCGCGTCTTTGACCTGCTAGATGCAGAGCCTGAAATCGTGAACAAAGCTGGGGCAAAAGAGATGAGCCCGGCCAATGGGCATGTTCAATTTAACGATGTGGTGTTTGGCTACGACGATTCAAAAATTATTCTAGATGGCGTATCACTTGAAGCTCAACCGGGGGAAATGATCGCATTTGTGGGTGAAACTGGCGCAGGTAAAAGCACATTTGTCAATTTAGTCGGCCGCTTTTACGACGTTAATGCAGGTCAGTTACTCATTGATGGCACTGAAGTTCGAGATGTGACTGTGCGTAGTTTGCGCCAACAGATCGGTGAAGTGCCCCAGAACAGTTTCTTGTTTGCAGATACCGTTGCAAACAACCTGAAATATGGCCGTCAAGATGCAACCCTTGATGAGGTGATTGCGGCCGCCACTGCTGCCAAAGCGCATGACTTTATTATGGAGCTGTCAGACGGGTATGAGACCGTTTTAAGCTCTGGTGCGAGTTCGATTAGCCAGGGGCAGCGTCAATTACTGTGTATCGCACGGGCGATTTTGGCAGACCCTCGTATCTTGATTCTAGACGAAGCAACCTCGAACATTGACACACGCACTGAGCGATTGGTGCAAGAGGCGATAGACCATCTGCTAGAAGGGCGTACCGCATTTGTGATTGCCCATCGACTCAGTACGATTCGCCACGCCAATAAAATCGTTGTGATTGGTAAAGGTGGTATCGTGGAACAGGGCAACCATGATGAACTATTGGCGGTCGATGGATATTATGCAGGCTTGATTAAGGCGCAAGAATTAGATTAAAACTAGAGCAGGCTTGCAATAAAAAAGACGGCCGGGTTATTTTTAATCCAGCCGTCTTTTTTCATTTATAAATATCTTTTGCCTAGAGTCCAGCCATGTTCATACCGAAGTCTCTTCCAACTTATTCGTCAAACAGTTCGCCGACACTTCGACCTTCATGTGAGCGCACAATCACTTCGCCTAAAAGCTCGGCAGTCGACAAAACATTTAGATTGTCTAGCCCATGATCATCACGCATTGGAATTGTGTCAGTCGTTATAATTTCCCGAATAGGGGCTGCTCTTAAGCGCTCAAGTGCTGGGTCAGACAGGACCGGATGTGTAAACACGACGTCGACATCGTTGGCACCATTGTCTTTGACCACTTGGACCGCCTGTGTAATTGATCCGGCCGTGTCTACTAAGTCATCAACGATGATGCAGTCCTTACCTTCAACATCTCCGATCAGGGTTAATGCTTCACGGCGTAAATCGTTGCCTAGTCGTCGTTTTTCAACGAAAGCCAATGGCAGATTCAATGCGTCTGCATATTTCCGGCCGGTTTTGGCAAACCCTAAATCTGGTGTGACTAAGACCGCACTCGATAAATCTTTGGTTTTAAGGTGTTTAACAAAAATGTGGCGAGCGGTCAGACTGTCCCCCGGAATCTTGTAGAAACCTTGAATCTGACCCGCATGAAGGTCAACCGTAATCCACCTGTCCGCACCCGCAGCTTCGATAAGATCTGCCATAAGTCGAGCTGTGATCGGGACACGAGGCTGTGTTTTTTGGTCACTTTGTGAGTAGGCCATATACGGTACAACCACTGTGATGCGCCCGGCCGAATCCCGTTTTAAGCAATCGATGGCGATCAGCATCTCCATAATATTCCGATGAACCGGTTTATGGTGGCTCGTAATCAAGTAAACGTCTTTGCCGCGAGCACTCCCATGCAATTGAACCCAAATATTTTCATTTGGAAAATCAATTATGTTCCAACTGGTAAGAGGAACACCCATATAGTCCGCTATCCCTTGCGCAAGACTGGGACAACCAGATCCAGCATAGATCTGAATTTTTCCATAGCTAAGAACACCCATATCTCTCATTCCTGATCTAAATTAGATAATCGCATCAGCTTACGGATATTTGCAAACAGACTGAATTACCTTGCGGCCGTCTTGATAACCACTTTCCCAAAGTTAATATTTAAAAGACAGCCTTTCATAAAAAGGTTAACTGTGCGCGAGCATTCAGAAGCCCGAAATGTATCCCAAATTTGCGTACCTCTTGTGTGGGGACATTTTTGTAAGCTTCATCTGTAAAGTTGCTAGCATAGTCTAGGTAGTTTCTCCCCGGCCGCATGATTGTACCCTACGTGTTAAAAAAACAGGTAAATTTAGGTGTAAAAGTTATGGGTAATATTACAGGCAGGCCCAAATAGCGCTTGTCGGCCATTTTTTTCGCGTTTATTCAGTCAGTTTAAGGCGATAAGGCTTTTTCTCAGCGTCATGCCAGGCTAATAATTCAGGAAGCGCATTATCAAATCCGTTGCGATCTGGCACGATGCGCAAGAAGGACAGTCGCACAGGCTCATTGAATACTTTCTCCGTTTCATTGAACGATGGGAGCCATGAGCCTGTATTGACGTACCACTGCCGATATGAACGGCCGTTTTGATGCTGTGATAGCTCCTCGAATTTCGGGTCATGGTCGTGCCCAAAGATCAAAAATTGGACAGATTTATTGTCCTCACTGTTAGGATCGCTATTCAAAACATAATTAATCGCATCCGCTACTTCATCTAATCCCACGCCACTTTTAGCTTTATTCAAGTGACGTATAAGCTTTAAGCGTGAGGCGTAGGCCAAAAAAGCGACAACAAGAGGGCCTATCATATTCATGATAGGCAGTGGCCCACGAATAAAACCCCGAAATGCAAACAGTAAAGCGATTAAAAAAATGACTCTTAATATGATTCCGGCTGTTACCCGCCGAATGTATTTGCTGTTTCGTTTACGCGATATGCGAGCTGATTTTTGCCGTATTTGCTCAATGGAGTGGACGTAATCATTTGGTAGCGGGCAGAATTCAACTGTTTCTGTGTCAGCTTCTATTTCTGGCCGCATTTTGCCACTTTTACCGATTAGGTTAAGCAGTGCTTTAATCGAAACCAACGGCTGCTGTAGCAAAATTGAAAAGGTTTCGGCTGGTTGCAAGTTGATCGCATAGTGAATATAGCTCGACAGCGGCTGAATATTGTCAGCAAAAGGGTGCACCTGCTCAACCATATTGAAAAGATAGCGGACGAAAAATGAGCCAGCTGGAAGCTCAATTAGATTCGGCTCATCAGTTAAAAAGGGGCGATCTACAGATGAAAATGCGTTGACCGGATCATATTGATTCCCATGTTCAACATAGAAAAGTCCTTTTTCATAATCAAACCACTCTGGAAATGAGATTCGATCTGCAAAATCTTCTGGGATAACGGCCGGGAGTGAATCTTTAAAAGGGAGGGGGGATTCTGGAATGCGGCCGTCGATCATGTCGCGATACCAAGCGAAATAGCTGGCTGAAATCGTAGAACGAACCGCTTCTTGCACGGCCGGCCATACCAGCTCGATATCGTGGTTCCCTCGCATAATCACAAGCTCATTTTCAGGATGTGCTAAAAACCAGCCCAATGCTTGAAAAAAAGTAGGATGTCCGGCTGCAATGCGCATTAACTTCCAAACTGTTTCCTCAGCGCTTGTTCCTAAGCCATACGTTTTTTTACGCGGTGTTAAAACCAACTTCCCATTTTGGATGAGCGAATTATCTTCATCAGGAATAGAAACAACCTGTAAAAACTCAAAAAAGTCCCCATTGATATACAGTTTCCAAGGTTTCTGAAAGGCTGAAGAAATCGTCCCACCTTCTGCCAGACCGACATGATAAACAATCAGATCGGCGAAGGCATCGTCATAAAAGAAATCTTCAAGACGATCCAGTTTGCCGGTCTGAGGGTCTGTACCTTCAGCTAAATGTAGGTCGCTGAGAAATAGAAAGTTGTGTTTAGGCGAAAGCCTTGGTGCATTGGCAGGCGTATTGCGGCGCATGTTTTAGGGACAAGTGTGAAGCGAAAAGCAATCGATTAATCAGCGACTACTTTTTTGACATGTTGTATACCAAGAACGGGACGACAATAGCGATGGTAACCATCATCCAAGCGAACCAGCTTGGGAGGTTAACGGCGGTGCTTTCTGCAGCGGCGATAAGTTCCATATTATTTTCCTTAATATTAGTGTTGTTTAAGTCTACTTCAAATGAAAACGATCCATCTATCGGATGGCCATCTTCACTGATTACAATCCATTGAATGGTGTACACACCGGATTCAGTGATATCAATTTGATGACCCGAAATCAAGTTAGGTTTGTTTTGATCTGTTTGCACTTCGGCCGGAATTACCCCGAAGTCTCTGTCATAGATAACAAAGGTACTTCCTGGTGTGACCGGCTCGTCAAATGTGAGCGTTATTTCCTGCGGTGAGCTACTTAGCATAGCCCCCGGAGCTGGATCAGAATCGATTAGCTCCGCATGTGCTAACGTGACATAAGGTTGAACCAAATAATAGCACAAACCCAAAAGAATGCCCCACAGCAGCATGTTTTTTCGCCACGAAAATTTCCTAAATGATTTCATAAAAAGTCTGCTAGATTTTAGGATTTTCGGCCGATGAGCAACACCACCAATCCAGAAGCCAGCAACGCCACGACGGGTAACAAATAGATTAGCCAACCTGATGAGCTTAAATCAAAGCTTGGCCCAGACGTTTCGTTCGATTCTAGTTTAGCAACGTTTTTATTTGTATCCCCTAAGTTTGGCGCTGTTTGCCCCGAATTTTCATCAACTTGTTGTAATTCTTGCGGTTTTGGCAACTGCTCAAATACGACAATAGCAGGGTCATGATCGGTTGATTTTAAACTTAGTCGTTTAGGCTGTAGATCAAGCTGATAGCTGTCTGGGTAATCTGCATTTAGATGGATGATTTGAACATGATCTAAAACTTGCGCTAACTCGGCCGTTAGTAAAATCCCATCAATGAGTTGCGATGCACCACCAAAGTTGAAAGAATATTGTTCATCAATGGGCAAGCGGCGTAGCACGTTCTCAAGGGTTCTGTCCTGAGTCATAAATTGCATCGTTACGGAATCTGCATAGTCATTAAAGTCTCCAATTACCGCGATGGTTGCATGACCGGCATTTAAGCGCGCGTCAACCAGCGTCGTGATGTGCTTAGCCTGTGCTTCTCTGCGATTGGCTGTTTCTTGCTCGCCACCCCGTTTTGATTTGAAGTGATTGATAAAAAGCGTCAGCGGCTGCCCATCAACCAAGAGATTGGTCTCGAACGGCGGCCGAGAGAACAACGGCTCTTGCCCGGCCGGGCAGCTAAAGCCTTGTGGATCGATGCCGGTACTCAGCGCCGTACAGCTTTGGCGTAGTTGATAGTCGATCAGTTCTACTCGATTGGGGTTAAATAACAGGGCGTTGTCTATTCCTCGGCCGTCATAACTTTCGCGATGAGCAACCCTATATTCAAAACCACACAATGGCTCGATGCTTTTAGCCAAGCTGACTAACAGCGACTCCTTCTCAACTTCCTGCACACCGATCAGGGTTGGGCATCCCATCCAATCTGCGATTAATGTCCCGAATTTTTGCTCTCGCACCGCGATGATTTCGGCCGAAAGTTTGGGCTCCGACTCATCTCCAGTGTCGTCGAGTGAATCAAAATGATTTTCAAGATTGAGGGTTGCTAACGAAAATTGATTCCCTTGAAGTTTAATTTTTTTAGGCAGTGGCAACGGATCGCCAACTTCAACGCGAATGGGAACGTCTGGATTTTGAATGATTTTCCATTGATCAAAATTCCAAGTGAGCGGGCCGACTAAATCAAAAACGCGATCTCCATGCTTGAGAGCTGGCAATTCATCACAGTCACGATCATCGTTAGGTAATATCGGGATGATGTTGCTTATATCATCGCTGATCGAATGGCGAATGATCGGTAGCTCTGTTCCAACTGGAACAACCGAGAAGCCACAGCCTGAGTCAACATCAAACGTCGGCCCCACAACAATCGCTTCTGGTAGCGAAACAAGCATTCCCTCTAAATTTTCGGCTGGCCGATTGGCTGCGTTCAGCATTATCGGTTCAAACACTGGCTGATTTTGTCTGATCGGATTGATCGCAATTCCTTTGTCATCGATCTCAGTTAAACCGAAAAATTCGGTGACTGTGCCAGTGATTTCTACCCAATCGCCAATACTGACGCTGGGTGGCTTGCGGCCGCTAAATACCGCAATTGCATCTGACGTTTTTAAATCCTCGTCGCCACTGTCCTGCACAAAAAAAGTATAAAACGTCGTTCCGCTCGCATTCTTGTCAGCCGTCACCGCGGTCACGATCCCTTCAAAGGTGACTATCTGGTCAACTTTGTCAGACGCTGAACCTGCTCCTTGAATGCCGCTGATGGCGTCTCCTATAAACAGAATTTCTTCTGCTTGAGCACCCTCAGCCGCCGGAGTTGGTTGAACTATCGCTTCTGTTTGCCTGGCTTGTTCGACCGGACATACACCAAACTCGGGCAAGCTAAAGGGAGTTGGGCTGTTTTGCGGCCGGAAGTCGTCCGCTGTGTCTGTGTCACAGTTGGGTGGGTAACGTTCGAGCGACAATCCGGCTGCTACTGCTGGAATCGCTGGATTTAGATAGGTGGTTTTGTCACCATAGCTGACTCTGTCCAACGGCTTGTTACGCTCATCTAAGACAATGATCTCATCGCCGGAATTGGCAAAAGCGATATCCCCTTTGGCCAGCAGCGATACGTTGATCATGTTGGGCACATCGTCGGTTGAATCGATAATTTCAAATGATGGATAGACTCCGTATACGGCCCAAAAATCGACGGCCGATTGGGCCACAACAATCACTTGCCCCGGCTCTAAAACCGTCTCTTTTGGAAAACGCACCATCCCTTCGCCACCCCCGATCTCTTCCTCATCTCCCAGCTTAATTTGTTTCCCATCGATAGGGACATCTGACACCACTAAGAGTTCAACCCACTCGTTAAGAGAATCGTCTCGCCATGTGTCATAGGCGATTTCTGTAATAAAGATAATTGGAGGATTTAGTTCTTGTGAGGCTGCGTTTTTGAATAAAAGTAGTGTTGCAAAAATAAAAAAGAATACGGCTGTTTTGTGGCTCATGTAATCTCTCTGAGTTGGCCTGATTATTATAAAAAAGCCCAGCAGATGGTTAGTTCTGCTGGGCTTTTGAAATCTTATATCGTGCAATCAGTTTCCAGTGGACAAACTCCTAAGAACTGATCGCTGTTGACTGAAAGTTGCCCTTACCCGCTTAAAAATGCTTCAAGGTTCGCTTTGCTGATGCGATAGGCAGAACCGATTTTGCGGGCTTTTAAGTCACCGGCTTCAATTGCAGCGACGATGTCTGCTTCGGTTACCTGGACGACCTCAGCCGCTTGGGCTGGAGTCATCACATCTGGCATGCTGCTACCACTGCTGGGTGCAGAAGCTGGAGCTGCAGCTGATTCAGTTGCGCCGCTGGCCGCTGCTGCGGCGGCCGCTTGCTGGTTTAAAATCTGTTGCTGCTGCTGTTGCATCATCTGCTGGTTCTGCAACGAGCCCATACCCATCGCGCCAATGCCCAAACCTGCTAGACCTTCGCCGCCACCGCTGTCGGCCGCTGCGCGTAAAGCGTCTGCCTGTTGCATTTGGCTGTAGCTCGTGCCGTAACCCATTTTGGTTACAACTTCCAAAGAGTTTGGATGCAGTGCAATCCGAATGTTGAAATCAACCAATGAAAGGCCAATCGCATCGAATTCAGCTTGCAGCAGAGCGATAAGCAAATCATTCAAATCTTTTGAGAACGATTGAAGCTGGGCTGGGCCTAAGTTTTTTGCTTCGGCTAGCTCGCTTAATTTGTCTTGCATCATTACGCCCAGCATCGGATCAAGACGATCTTTAAGCTGTGGTGCGCGTACGCTGTCACGGAATGCATCCATCGCTGTTAAAAAGCGCCATGGATCGGTCACTTTCATGACATAGGTTCCGTTTCCGACTATGGCGCTGGCACCAGGGCCACGTCCCATGTGCTCAATGACAATCGGGTTGGCTGTGCCCCATTTCATGGTGATGTCGGTCGTTTTTACGAAGAAGACATCGGCCGTAAATACGTTTTTACCGCTGAAAATCCCCTTAACTAAACGGTCAAGTAGGGGAAGATTTTCAGTCGTTAGGGTATGGCGACCTTGGTTTAATGTTCCGAGAGATTCTCCACCTCGGACGAATAAGGCGACTTCACCCGGATTCACAATACATTGCGAGCCAAGACGAATATCTCCTGGTCCACCTTGTGGAACTTTTTGGACAACTTCGTCACGAAGCCATCTCTCTACCATTACTCTGTCTAATATGCGTGCCATAAAATTTTCTCCTGTTTAGAGAAGCTAGAAATTATCGAGAATAAGTCAGATTAATTTGCTAGAATGCAAGATCTAACCACTACCCACTAATATCTAACCACTAAGCTAAGCTATCCCCTTAATAATTTCGTTTCGAGTTGCGATTTCGCTGTTTGCATCTTTGAGTACCGAATCTAATTCTTTGATTGCGGCTCCGATGTGTGCACCCATATCAACTGCGTTTTGGACCGCTTTGGTGTGCTCGCTGATCTGGTCAACGTAGGCGATCATTGAACTATCGTACATATAGATCTGATCCAAAGCTGCTTCGTCAACTTGGTTAGCATCAAAAAAGCTTGAATAGCCGCTGGGGGCGTCTTTGATTTTACCGATCAAACCCATGAGGCGGTTATCTGCTCGGCCAATTGGCTCTGCATGGTCGATGGCCAGAATAATATCGGCCGATAGTGCTTCAGATACGCCGCCTAACTCTTTGCGAGTTTCTTCTAGACGGGCAGAGATCGTTTCACGTACCACCTGGTCTGACTTGCGTCGCTCCATTTTGTCTAAATAACCGGAAAACCCGGGGACTTTGCGCGCTAGTTTTTCAAGCCAGCTGCTGCCTTCATTTTCTTTTTCTACTTTTCCAAGTGGATCGCTATCCATATTTTTTGTTCTCGCTTCCCTAATAAACTAGGGTTAAAGGCTATCTCTATGACTGGCCGATTCGCTTACATACAAACCGGAAGAGATTTTTATTATATTTGATGTTACCTGACTGTACCAGATAAATGGGTACGGAGTTAAAAAATTGCCTCTAGCTTGAGCCATCAAGCCATCTGCTGATAATTTCTTCAAGTTCACCTGACTCACTGAGTTCTTCAAGGATTTGATTTAGCTTATCCAGGAGCCTGCTGTCGTCTTTACGGGTCACAATAGCATATGGTTCTACAGTTATCGGCCGTTGTGCGTAGGTGAGGTCAGGTAGGGTCTGCAAATAGAGCCTCGCATTTGCCTGATCGACTAGGGCCGCATCCGTTTCACCTTGCAGGACAAGCCACATCGCATCGGCCGGCGTTGGGAGCGTTTTGATTGTTAAGTCTCGCACAGTATTCTTGGCCGCTATCGCCTCAACATGTCCTTCAGACCCCGTTTCAACACTAATCGTTTTGCCTTCAAGATCAGCCAATTCAGCCGATCCGCTTGATGTGTTTAAGACGCTGTCTCTGCGAATAACTAAAACTTGCCCAACGTTGAAGTAGGGGGCGCTGTAGGCAAAATCTTTTGTTTTAGCTGGGTCAATGATGAGGGCTGAAATCAGCACATCAGTTTGGTCAATCAGTAAAGCGTCATATAGGCCGTCATAGCCTAAGTAGACAAACTCAACGCGTACACCCATCTCCCGGCCGATGGCGTTTGCCAAATCAATATCGATCCCCTCGAGTATGCCTTCGTCGCCATTTTCAAACGGTGGAAATGTAGGATCAAGCCCGACCCGCATTACTCCATCTGCTTGAATGCGTTCTAGCGTCTCGCCTGACGAGCCACAGCCAGTAAGAGAGCCTAAAATGAGCAGAAAGATGAAAATAACCGTTACTCTTGCTAGATCAATTTTCAACAAACGGCGTTTATAACCCGTTCCTTGCCCCTTGTTACTTTTCACGTGCCACTTCCTTTAACGCTGTGTAAATCGGTTTTTCG
Organism: Anaerolineae bacterium; assembly: GCA_045105475.1. Classification (GTDB taxonomy): domain Bacteria; phylum Chloroflexota; class Anaerolineae; order Promineifilales; family Promineifilaceae; genus WTJY01. Next base: position 3,933 of record JBGCDP010000056.1, on the reverse strand, counting down.
ATAAATTCAGGTGTGACGAGTGTGTAGGCATCCATATAGCTTTTGGTTGGGGCGGGGGTGCGAAACATCCAAATCGCGGCTGATTCGACCCATGGGACTTCGTTTTGTAAGTAGGTCATCGATTGAATGGTGTAGTCGATGCGCTGCCCCGGCCGGACTGCGCGTGTCCAACGGGGATGGTCGTTCCAGCCTGTCTCTGTGATAAATACAGGACTGTCCCCGTCATCGTACTTGAGCATGATGTCGCGATAGAGTTCAAAACGGCGAAAGTTGAGCAGGTCGGCCGCAGGTTCGGTTTCTGGGGGGAAGCGAAACCCGTAAGTGTGTACGGCCAATCCGTCCATGTGGTCGGCCGCCCCCGCCGCATACATTTCTTCTAAAAAGATGAGGTCATTTAATCCCCAAGGCGAGCCGATTGGCTCTAGTGTTGGGGCTAGCGCGCCACCTAACAACAAAACGTCAGGGTTTACGAGTCGCACAGCTTCGGTCGTGGCCGCCAAAAGGGAGACATAATCGGCCGGGGTTGTCTCTTGATAGCCCCATTCAAAGGCAAGATTTGGTTCGTTCCAAACGATAATCGCGGTTACTTTGCCTTCGTACCGAGCTGCGAATTCGGCCGTGAATGCTGCAAAATCAGCATAGTTAACAGGCGCTAAATAGTTAAGCGTCGTCTCTTCCGGCCGAGCCCATTCCGGGGTTAGGCCGATGCGAGCGATGATTTTTAGCCCTTGCGCATGGGCATGGTTAACCACTAAGTCAGGATGTTGCCAAGCGATGTTTTTATTCTCATCTTGATAATAGGCCCAAGGAAAAAATTCAACGATTGTTGTAGCTCCCATCTCGCGCACCATTTCCAAGCTCCGTTTGATTTTCCACTCTTCGACTTCATCTGTTAGACGTGTATGGACGCCGAGTACGGGTAAATCTGTTGAAACCGTTTGCGCAGGGCCAATGACGACCAAGTCTGGGGCCGGCTTAAGCGCAAGTATGACGAAGAGTAGAGCGCAAATTCGGACCAACCCCTTAAAAACTGTCTTATTCAGCATTAATTTGATCAAGGTAAAAGTTAGTCCACCATGCAAATAAATCTTGAATGACTTGCAAACGTAACGATGTTGGTGCCGATTGATCTGGAATATCAATGTTTGGCACCCCCTTAGTTGTGTAACCAAAACGGCTGAAAAGCTCATTTTGCAAACGAATATTTAGCAATCTGTTTTGTAAATCGTGAATTGTTTTCCGATCTTTTTCAACCGTAATCGGAGCTTCAAAAAGCAATTTGCTTATCCCATAAAATTGCCAATACGCTGCGACTTTAGCAGCCCCAATTAAGAGTTCGTTTTTACCGTAATGAACTTGCTTTAGAATATTTGCTCCCCAAATATGTTGATAGCTCATTAATCGGGCTGTGACTAAGTCTTCTGTTTCAACAGCTTGGCGGAGCTGCATTGGGGTACAGACTTGTACGGCTGTCGCTGCACGTTGATTCATCCAGTCGGTGATTGCCTTATCTCCGCTGATGTGTAAGGCCGCAGCCGGATCTTGGGTGACTAAAATTAGCTGATCAAGTTTTAAATAGACGGCAATTGGCTGAGGGAAATCAAAGGGGGGTGGAGAAGGATTGTCTACTGTAGGGCTTTCCTCTCGAGAACTCTCTTCCTCAACTTTAGATTGAGCAAGCAGTTGTTTTAACGCATCCTGATTTTTTGAAAAATCGCTCTCCTTATTCTGTGGCAAGAGAGACCTTAAGCGAAGGTTGTTAGATTGGTCGTAATATAAATCGGCCGTGGCTTGCATTATCTGCCAAGCTATCCAGCCGCTATCACTACAGTCAGTTTCTAATTTGTTACCCTGAAACACTTCCCTTGAACTGCACCATCCATATTGATTTAGGCGATCTGTGAACGACGGATTGAGCGTTAAAAACCTCTCAAAGTTTTCCTGATGAATGCAATAGAGGGTCATTTGAGACGAGGCGTTATGCTCAACAACCTCCTGTCGAATTGTCTCAAAAGCCATATCATCTGATATGACAGCTACATAATGGTGACAATCATGCTTAGTTTCGGCCGGGATTTGGCTATGACCCGACCATGAAACTCCGTAGAGATAATTGCTGCCCAAGGCTTTATTGAAGAATTGATGATAGGAATCGCTTAGCTCAAAATCTGACATACATATGAGTATAACCTTGGTTCTCATGTCTATCTACCATCGAATCAACCCAGTCGGTATAATTCACATTAGCAAATAAACACAGAGTTCGTTTTACTTTATTTATTTTCGCCCCAAATATTTATGCATGTTTTAGTTACCGGCGCGGCCGGTTTTGCCGGTAGTCACCTTGTCAACCACTTGAGCAGTCTGGGACATACAGTTTTTGGCCTTGTTTTGACATCCGAATTTGATTCTACAAATAGGTATGCGTTTGAGCCGGTAACTGGTGATCTTCTCGACCCTGATTCTTTGGCCAATGCGATCAGAAAGTCACAGGCTCAGGTGATTTACCATCTTGCGGGTCAGGCGGATGTGGGTTTGTCGTGGCGTAAACCCGGTTTAACGATCATGGTCAATACGATCGGAACTGTTAATTTGCTAGAGGCTGCTATTGCTGAAGAGGTTGAGACGATTGTGGCAGTGACCAGTGCGGAATTGTATGGTCCTCAACCGCGCGAGAAAATGCCGATTACGGCCGAAAGCTTGCCAAATCCTTGGCATCCATATGCTGTGAGCAAGTTAGCCGCTGGCCACTTGCTATCTATTTATCAACGGCGTTACGAGGAGCAGATTAGAATTATCGAGGCACGGCCGTTTAACCATATTGGGCCAGGGCAGGCAACCGGATTTGTTGTCCCTGATTTTGCAAAGCAAATTGCCCAAATGAGGGCTGAAAAAATTCCACCCCTTTTGCGTGTAGGCAATCTGGATGCGGAGCGCGACTTTACAGATGTGCGTGATGTAGTCAGGGCGTATGCGCTTTTGGCCGAAAAAGGGGAAGCTGGCAAGATGTATCACATCTGCTCTGGCCAGCCGGTACCGATTTTTACGATTGTCAATATTTTGGCAGAGTTGGCAGAGATTTCACTTGATATTGAATATGACCCAGACCGTATGCGGCCGTCTGATACCCCTGTTTTGTACGGATCATTTTCTGATCTGCGGCGTGATACCGGCTGGACCCCTGAGATTCATATGCGCCAATCGCTTGCCGAAGCCTTGGCGGAGTGGGATGAGAAAGTTCGGGCAGGTACTGTATGACCCGTAAAGAACGTAAGCGGCTCGATGTCGCCTTAACTGAACAAGGGCTTGTTAAATCACGTGCTCAAGCCAAAGGGATGATTATGGCCCGCGAAGTGATGATCAACGGCGAAATTGTTGATCGTGCTGGAGCTGCGGTACAAGAAGCAGATGTATTGAGCTTGGTCAGTGTCATGCCTTGGGTCAGCCGTGGCGGGTACAAACTGTCTGGCGCCATCGAAGTATTTGAGGTTGACCCAACCGGCCGAATTTGTGCCGATGTCGGGGCGTGTACCGGTGGCTTTACCGATGTGTTGCTCCAAGCTGGGGCGCAAAAAGTTTACGCTATTGACGTAGGCTACGGACAGTTAGATTGGAAATTGCGTCAAGATGAGCGTGTGGTCGTTATGGAACGAACCAATGCACGCTACATCGAAGAGCTTGATGATCCAATTCGCTTTGTGGCTATAGATGTTTCATTCATTTCGTTAAAAATCATTTTAAAAGCGGTGATGAAGTGGCTCGATCAATCGGCCGATGCTTCACCCGATGTAGTTGCTTTGATAAAACCTCAATTTGAAGCGCAGCGTAAGCAAGTTGGCAAAGGTGGGGTCATTCGGGATGATGAAGTGCGCCGCACCGTTGTTTTAGACGTATTGGGCTGGATGCAAGAAAATGGCTGGACCGTTCACGGGT
>JBGCDP010000055.1:0-5610 GCA_045105475.1 Anaerolineae bacterium | reverse complement strand
GCCCAGCCAAAGTCGTCTAAATCACCAAAATGGTCAGCAAACCGCTCCGCAACAAGATCGATTACCTCTTGTGTGGTTTTGTCCGGTGCAAACCGCTCTCTTTTAGGGATGGGGTGATTCTTCGGGATTTTTTTGCGGTTTTCCGCATCATAGTTCCACTGACCCCCTTCTGGCTGTCCGTCCGGCGTCATGAGCCAGCCGGTTTTGCGCCGCATCTCTCGATAAAAGAATTCCATTCGTAAGCTTTTGCGCCCTTCGGCCCACTGCGCAAACTCATCACGACTGGCAAAAAAGCGGTTATCCTGACGCATATCAACCGGCAGGCCAAACTCAACTTGCCAGCTCTGCACCATCTGCAACACGCGCCATTCGCTTGGCTCAGTCACAACGATTTTATCTGGCTGATGCTTGGCGATTGCTCGGCCGACTTCACCTGTGAACGAACCTGAATTGTCCTGATCATTGAGCCGTACATAATCGACTTGAATCCCCTCGGCCGAAAGCGATCGCCCAAAATGACGCATGGCGGCGAAGACAAACACAATTTTTTGTTTATGATGACGTACGTAGGTTGTCTCATCATGAACCTCAACCATCAGCACAATATCATTAGCTGGGTCAAGGTCTTGTAGGCTGCTCACAGTTCGGGTGAGTTGGTCACCCATTATTAGGCGCAATGTTCTCATGCCTAAATTTTACCGTCATTCACAACGGGCTCAGAGAATACTAACTTGAATTCGATAAAGGTTAATAGAAGAAAATATATCCAACTATTTTGATGGGTTGAAACAACAGCAGTCAAGCTTACTAAGACTAAAGCTATCTTTCATAAGATGGCCCTTTTTACTTTTACCGAGCAGTACAAGCCTTATCGGTTTGCATTCCCTATATTCAACACCTCCCACCCAGGAAATCTTCCCGACCCAAATAGGAGCTTGCCCCCACGACACCCGAACTTGCCCAAGCTATTCTTCTTTCATCAACAAATTACAACTTATTTCTTAAAAGGAGAACATAATGAACACGTACGAAAATATTCAACAAAAATTATTAGGGTTAGCTTTTATTCTGGCTCCACTACTTTTGGCAAGTGGCGCGGCCGCCTTCGCCTTGGGCATCGGCACAACCCCATCAGGCAATAGCAGTTGGGTGATGGGACTCTTTTGGGGGTACGGCTTTTTGCTCATGATCCCCGTTGTCATTAAGTTAGCCAAAATTTTGGGGCAAAGGGCCCCGCTACTTGGGATGATTTGCTTGATCTTGGGAATGGGCTATGGGATGTCAACTATTATGGCCGCTGGGAACAATTTATTACCCAGCTTGATTTCGCTTGGGTATAACGAGCCCATAATGACTCTCTATGAAAGCTCACCGGGAATGATGGCTCTTACACTCCCATCACTTCTATCAGTCGTTGGCATGGTTTTATTCGGCATTGGCTTTTTATGGAAGGGTGGTATTCCCCGCTGGGCGGCCGGATTACTTACCGTTGGTGCGGTTCTATTTTTACTTGGTGTCACCTTGAATCCCGAGCGAGATGTGTGGCAGGCTACCTTACCCGGGTTCATCGCTTTTTTGGTTGCGCTGGCGCCCATTGGTTTCAGGCTGTTGGGTGGACTAGAAGAAGTTGATGATGCGCTTGAAGTAGCACCCGCATAAAATACATGATAACTTGATTTGATTAGACCGGTCTGGTTTTCAAACCAGACCGGTCTTGTTAGCTGATTATGCTTGCTAAAACACAAACTTCTCCAATCCCTCAAGTCATAACAAGACCACTCATTCGCTGGTTGGCAGTGAGCTGTTGGGTCGTTTTCATTTTATTGCATTTAGCTCTGCTAACGCTTGACATGAGTCGTGACTATCCAATCATCACGACTCCCTGTGTTGGAGAAGTTGGATTTTCGGGGGCTTGTAGAGATCAGCTTGCACTTTCTCCGGCCGAGATCACCGTACTGGAATCATGGGGATGGTCGCTTGAGGGATACGCGACTTACATGTTCTCTTGGATTGTGATCGAACAAATCATTGGGCTCACGGTAGGCCTTTTCATTCTCTGGCATGTAAGAGCAAGCTGGCTTGGTTTAACGATTTCACTTCTGGTAATCAACCTTGCAGGGTCGTATTATGGCGGTGATGAATTTGGCTCGATTCATCCAGCTCTAACGCTGCCTGCTAATTTGATGATGATCGTCGGTACTTTTTCCCAAATTGCCTTTCTTTACCTGATGCCTAACGGCCGCTTCTTTCCACGCTGGGCACCCATCCCAATGATGGGAACGATGGTTCTATTTGCAATGCTAAATTTGAATATGAATTCAGAAAGTGTACCAAATTGGTTTGTCGCAATAACCAATCAGGCGTTTACAGGACTATTGCTTTTAGGGATCGGGTTGCAAGTTTATCGCTATGCCAAAATTTCAAACCAAGTAGAACGCCAGCAAGCTAAATGGGTGATTTTTGGGGTTATCGTTTTCGCACTGACCATTTTCTTGTGGATATTAACCTTCGGAGGCGGCATTCCCATCCCATCTGGGCGCCCACTTCTGCTTAGTAATCTTGCGAGCTGGACCTTGATTTCACTTGGGGGGTATTTTTTCCCGATAGCTATCTTAATCGCCATTTTGCGCTATCGTGTCTGGAACATTGATATCATCATCAGCCGGGCACTGATTTATGGTGGATTGACCTTGATGATCATCGCGATTTACTCGATCACGGTTGGCGGCTTTTCGCTTCTGTTTCAAACCTCCGGCAATTTTCTTGTTTCGCTGATAGCGACCGGCCTCATTGCCGTCGTTTTTCAACCGCTCCGTGAGCGATTGCAACGCTGGATCAATCGGCTAATCTTTGGTGAACGGGACGATCCGTATACCGTGATTTCCCAGCTCAATCAGAGCCTGCAAGCTACAACGGTACCGCAAGAAACATTGACCACCATTGCTCAAACTATAGTTGACATGCTCAAGCTTCCTCATGTTGCGCTTGAACTAATCGATGACGATATTCAGATCGGCCTAGCATCAGTTGGCAAGCCGGTAGGCACACCGCTTGAATTGCCACTCACCTATCAAAAAGAGAATGTCGGCCGGTTAACCGTCTCACCTCGCACTCCCAACGATCCGTTTAACCCTCAAGAAGAAAAACTGCTGGCCGATATCGCTGCTCAAATCGGACCGGTCGCCTCAGCCACACGACTCACCATGGCCCTGCAGCGCTCTCGCGAAAATCTTGTGCTAGCCCGTGAAGAAGAACGGCGGCGCATTCGGCGGGATTTGCACGATGGATTAGGGCCGACCCTTGCCAGCCAAACACTTAAGCTTGACTCTGTTTTGGAGTTGATGACCGAGGGTGATGTTAATACTGCAGGCAGGCACCTAAAAGAACTAAAGGGGCAGACTCAGCAGATGGTGGCAGACATTCGGCGGCTGGTGTACGAACTCCGGCCGCCTGCGCTCGACGAATTGGGATTGCTTCAAGCGCTTCGAGCCCATTTTGGCCAATCAACCGGATCAAGGGGCCAACTGACCATCTCAATCGGTGCAGAACCAGAGCCATTGCCAGAGCTTCCGGCCGCCATCGAAGTGGCCGCTTACCGCACCATCCTTGAAGCGGTCACCAACGTGGTCCGTCATGCCAAGGCCAATAACTGTAATGTTCAATTATCGATTGAAGAAAGTAACGCAGTCTCTCGCCTGCATGTCAGTGTCGAAGATGATGGGATCGGGCTACCGGAAAAGCGGATGTCGGGCGTTGGTCTAATCTCCATGCGAGAACGAGCGGAGGAGCTGGGCGGCCGATTTGCGATCAAACAAAATTCGGCAGGGGGAACACAAATCACGTCAGTCTTTCCATTTACAATGTCTCACAAACTAAAAAGGATTAATTCATGACTCTCATTCGCCTTTTAGTAGTCGATGACCACACCCTTTTTCGAGATGGTTTAAGTGCTATCTTTCAAAACGTCGCTGATATTGAGGTCATCGGTGAAGCGGGTAACGGCACAGATGCGGTTACCAAAGCGGCCGAATTGGCCCCAACTGTTATTTTGATGGACATCAACATGCCGGATATTTCTGGAATCGAGGCGACCCAGCAGATCATGGCAACTCAGGCCGGAACCGGCATCATTATGCTAACGATGCTGGAGGACAATGACTCCCTTTTTGCTGCGATGTGTGCCGGTGCGCGTGGCTATATTTTAAAGGGGGCTGATAAGGCTGAGGTTATTAAAACGGTACGAGCGGTCGCCAATGGCGAGGCGTTGTTTGGCCCGGCTATCGCCAGCCGATTGGCCACGTTTTTTCAGACTCCAAAGCAACCGGCACAGCCTAACCAATCAGAGCCAGCTTTTCCCGATTTAACAGAGCGGGAATCAGAGATTCTGGGGAAAATCGCGGCCGGAGCCAACAATCAGCAGATTGCAGAGATGTTGTTTATTAGCCCTAAAACGGTGAGCAACCATATTTCGAATATTTTCAATAAGCTGCAAGTGGCTGACAGAGCACAGGCGATTGTGATGGCAAGAAATGCGGGCATGGGGAAATAAGATTAATTCGCTACCCCAGCATCTCGTGCTTTTATAATCGCTTCAACCCGATCAGCCACTTGGAGTTTGCTAAAAATGTTCGAAGCGTAGTTACTAATCGTTTTCACGCTCAAAGAGGAGTGGTTGAAAAGAAGTTAATCATCCATGTATCCCATGTTTGGGAATCCCTATTTCCACCGACCCTATTGCCATATCCTCAGCGAGCCCCCTTCCAAGCCTACGCCTAAACCAATCGTCCCGTCAGCCAACGGCGCAACCGCGATATTGGTCATCAATTTGTTTTCAAGCGGCAGTGTCCAAACAGTTTGCGCCCCATCTTCCAAATGTTGGATTGCCCCTAGATCTCGTCTAATTTGGGTTGGAACAATTAGCGTTACCCGGCCGGAATCGTCAAAACGGCCGGCAACCGCCATATCAAGATTAGGGCTAAATATTACGTGAGACGTATAGCCTCGTTCTTCAGTCACTTTAACCAGTTCTTCTCCTTCCCAACGGAAAAATTCGGCCGGGCCACCGATATGTGGCGTTAGCATATCAACCAACTCAATCTCCCCATCCGGCCCAAAGGGAGCCACCGCTAACTGGTGCCGCCAGCGATTTCCAGTCCCAATCGCAGGCCCTTCAGCGATTACCTCGCCAGACTCATTAAATACAACAAGCTGAGCCCCTTGGCGGCTGTTGGCAAACGTCACAATGATCTCGCGTTCGCCATCGTCGTTTAAATCAGCCCAGATAGGTGAAATTCCCTCAATGACAAATTCATCTGGCACAGAGATTGTACGAATGAGTTTGAGCTCCGGCCGCGTTTCAATTAGGGCGATGGCAGCCGCCTCAATCTGATCTCCCATAATCCCGTGAGCATAGCGATTGGTAGGTTCGGTGTGAATTAATAGACGGCCGTTTTCATCCACCAAAATACGGGCATCGAGTTGTGCATTAATATCTAATCGTTCAACAACCTCTCCAGTCTCAACGACCAGACCGCCCTGGTTGTCTATGTACGCGAGCTGGTTGGTCCCGCTAATCAGCACCGGATGGGTTAAAGGGGAGAAATCTCCTTT
>JBGCDP010000054.1:0-25586 GCA_045105475.1 Anaerolineae bacterium | reverse complement strand
AACGCCCGATCTTGACTTGCTCAAGAGTACAGGTGAACTTGAACGGGCGATGCTCATCATCTCAGCCCTCAGCATGGCCTACATCTGGGTCGAGCAGCCAGAGATAGAAACCCTTCCAGAGCAGCTTGCGAAGCCATGGGTGGCAATCACCAAAAAGCTTGGTCGTCCTCCCATGATTACCCATAGCTCGGTTGTGCTCAACAACTGGCGCAGACTCGACCTGAATGATGGCATCCATGCAGATAATCTAGCCTGTACTCAGCACTTTATGGGTGGGATGGACGAACAGTGGTTTTTCACGGCGACGACCGCCTTAGAAGCGATTGGTGCACCAGCCCTGCAATTGCTCGTTGAGGCGAAGGCGGCGGCTGAGGCTGAAGACCACGATGTTGCCCGTGTCACCGAACTGCTTCAAGCGATAAGCAAGGTTTTTAAAGAGGTAAACGTGGCACTCATGCGCATTTGGGAAAAATGTGATCCGCATATTTTCTACAATCGTATTCGGATCTTTGTGACAGGATGGGATCAAACAGGGCTGTTGTATGAAGGGGTCAGTGACACACCGCTAAAGATGCACGGGGGAAGTGCGGCTCAAAGCAGCTTGCTTCAGGCGTATGATGCGGCACTCGGCATCGAACATCTCCACCCTGAAACCCAGCCGTTCTTAAGTCTAATGCGCGAGTATATGCCACCGAAGCATCGACGATTTGTTGAGGATTTGGCTAAGGGGACAACGATCTTTGATTTTGTGCGGGTGCATAAAGAAAATTCGGCCGAATTAGCCGATAGCTTTAACCAATGCATCGACCAGCTTGATGAATTCCGCCGAGCCCACATGGAGATTGCCGTCGTCTATGTCTTGAAGCAAGGCAAAAACGGTGAAGATGGTCTCGGTACTGGCGGCACCAGCTTTGTGCCGTTTCTAAGTGAAGCGCGCAAAGAAACAAAAGCGAAAAGAACGTAGGTAGTGATGTGTGTTCCAAAGGAAACGTTCCAAACACCACGTTCGGTGAAGTCATCTTCGGCCGTGATTTAATTAAGGCGAAATCTATCATGTCTAGAACCAAAATTGTAACCCTTGGCACAGGAACCCCAACCCTCGTGCCTAACCGATATCAAGCATCTACGGCTCTAATCGTTGATGACCAGCCGTATATGATCGACTGCGGTAGCGGCTCGCTGCAGCGCCAGTCTGATGCACGTGCATTAGGATTAACCGCGTTTGATTTCCCCAAACTGACTCGACTGTTTATCACCCACCTGCATCCCGATCACACCCTCGGCATCCCAGACTTTATCATTGGCAATTGGGTCAAAGGGCGCAAAGAAACGCTCAAGATATTTGGCCCAAAAGGTGTCGCCAAGATCGCCCACGGGACGCTCGATATGTTTTCTGAAGGAATTGAAGAACATCGTAACAGCGGGGCGAACCAGTTAGGTGACATTCTGCTTGAAGTGACTGAACATCAAGATGGGATAATTTATTCTGACGATCTTGTTAGCGTTGAGGCGTTTCGGGTGCAGCACGGTGGCTTGGAAACTTATGGGCTGAAATTTATCACCCCAGACAAAACAGTTGTCTTTTCGGCCGATACCAGGGCTCTCCCCATCATGGCTGAAAAAGCGCGTGATTGCGATGCATTGGTCCACAGCGTTTTTTGTGAAGCTGGTTTGGCGAATTTACCACCTAGCTGGCCCGGCTACTTCTCAACTATGCACACCTCCGGCCGTGATTTGGGCGCAATCGCCAAAAAAGCTCAGCCCAAGCTCCTGATATTGTCTCATCAAAGCATGTTTGGGGATTCACAAGAAGAAGACGTTCTTCGAGAAATTCGAGAAGGTGGCTTTGTCGGCAAAGTCGTTTATGCCAACGATATGGACGTCTTTGAATTATGAGCAACTTCTGTTGAGTCGAAGGATCTCCAATCGCTACAGAAGCCAGACCAAAGAACTTTTCTATCAACTTGAAGGAATATTGAAATTTCATATCCTCATTTTCATTTGAATCAAAGGTAAGTACTATGACCAGTTCAATGCAACAAACTCCGCCCCCCATGGGCCGTTATCCAAATTTTTGCCGTGTTGGCGACCTCATATTTTGCTCCGGACAAGGGGCGCGGGATCCTGAAACCAACCAAGTTCCCGGCTTCCAGATCAATGCTTCAGGCAACATCACCGAGTATGATTTCGCCCAACAGGTCCATTCAGTTATGCGCAATGTAAAAACCGTGCTCGAGGAAGCTGGCTCAAGTTGGGAAAAAATCATCGACGTGACCGTCTATCTAACCGATTTAAAGCGAGACTTTGATGTGTATAACCGCATCTATGCGGAATATTTTGGGGAAAACCCACCTTGCCGAACGACAATTGGAGTTGAGTCACTTCCTTCCCATACACGCATTGAGCTAAAAGTTATCGCTTCTGTCTAACGGCGTGAGGAGTAAAAATGAACAAATACACACCTTTTAATTTCAGGCACTGGATCGATAAGAATCGGCATCAGCTAAAACCGCCGGTTGGAGCCAAAACCCTGTTTGAAGAATCGGGGAGTTTCATGATCTTTGTGGTCGGTGGGCCGAACAAGCGGCGCGACTATCACTATAACGAGACGGAAGAGTTTTTCTATCAGCTTGAAGGAAACATGAACCTGCAAATTCGCGAGGATGATGGCACCTTGATCGATGTACCGATCAACGAAGGTGAGATATTTTTGCTTCCGGCCGGGGTGTTGCACTCGCCGCAGCGAAAAGCAGACACAGTCGGCTTGGTCGTTGAAGTCAAACGGCCGGGTACACAAGATGCTGTTTTTTGGTTCTGCGACAATTGCGGCACGGAGCTACATAAAGCGACTTACCAGTTTGACCAAATCGGTACGGAATTGACACCCGTTCTGGAAGCGGTGCATGCAAGTGATGAGCTGCGGACCTGCAAGAATTGCGGAGACACACTATCCATTTGATCTAATGGACAGTGTGTAATCTCCGTTGCTAGGGCGGTTACACTACCCAATCGCACCGCGAAAATTGACGCGATTGGGTAAGCCCACTCCCATAAATAGAATGAGCACAATATTTTAATATTATTCCGCAACCATTTTATTCACACAGGCTCCTAACCCTTCAATCTCAACTGTAACTTCATCGCCTGGCTGTAGCCATACCTGCGGATTCATGCCTAAAACGACCCCTTCTGGTGTTCCAGTAGAAATCACATCACCGGGTTTTAGCGTGAAATATTGGCTGATATAGCTGACCAGATGGTTGATATTAAAGGCGAGATCGGCCGTGCTCGAGTCTTGTCGTTTTTCACCATTGACATGGGTCGTTAGCCGCAAATTATGTGGATCTGGGACCTCGTCGGCCGTTACCAAATAGGGACCGATCGGCATTCCCTTATCCATTGTTTTGCCAAGCAACCACTGATTCGTACGCATTTGTAGCTCACGCGTGCTTAGGTCATTGATGGTGCAATAACCGAATACATAGTCAAGTGCGTCTTCTTCGCTAACATAGCGACATTCTTTTCCAATGACTACGCCTAGTTCAACTTCATAGTCATATTGAACCGCATTGCTGGGCAGGGGAATATCTTCGGTGTGGGCTGCCAATGTATTATTAAACTTTGAAAATAAGACAGGCGTGTCAGGTAGTTCCATGCCAGATTCTTCAGCGTGTTTTTTGTAGTTGAGCCCAATACAAATAATTTTTTCAGGATTGGTGACACAAGGTGCAAAATAGATGTCTGTTTCAGCCAAGTAGCTATCGGCCGCAGCCACAATTTGGCTTAGGCTACCTGCTCCGAAATTCATCACAGCGTCGATATCGGCCGGGGCTGCAATGTTTTGTTCGGCCGATACTTTGGCCACATCAATTACCCCTTGCTCAGTTTGGATCCCTAGTCGTTTTGCTGGATTATCATGGGTTGAAAATGTTAATAGTTTCATGAACTTTCCTCTTTAGTTTTAATGCGCGATTTGCTTTTCTTGCAATTTGATCGCAATGTGCTCTACTTTAAATTACGAAGAGATGTCATACATATAAACCATCCGCTAGATGTATTTAATCTATTCAATCAATAATACCTAGATATTCATTTTCTGTCTTTTTATGATGCGAACTCAGAAATAGACGGTAATTGAACCTGTTACTTCGTATAACTAATTTGGTGGATTTTATTGCATATTTCAAAGAAAAGAAAAAGGAGTACTCATTTTGAGGAACCAGATAAATTTAAGACGCCCAGCTATTTTTTTTGTATCTATCTTTTGTATCTTAATTATTCTAAGTACAAGTTTTGCTCAAGAAGAAAATATTAGCTTGAGTTCGGTTTCAGGTGTAGAAAAAAGCGACTTTATTCCCATTGGCTCTGGTGCATCAGAACTTATTGAATTAAAAGTTGGTAATTCTGTTAATCGTGTTTACACACCACCTCCAAATCAATTTCAACGTGCCCCCCAAACAGCCACAATAAATGTGAATTATAACCCTGCATCCTGCGAGAATGAGATGATGGCAGATGTAACTCCCTGGCCCTCAAATGCTCAAGCTGCATTTTCTTTTGCAACAAATATCTGGGGAAGTCTGATCACTTCATCAGTTCCAATTGAAGTTGATGCCTGTTGGCGTGAACTAGGCATAGGCGTTTTGGGGTCGGCCAGAGCCTTGAATGGATTTACGGATGGCCAGGTTGTATATCCAGTTGCATTAGCGAACGCAATTGAGGGTGTCGACTTGGATCTAGGAACATCAGATATTCAGGCCAATTTTAGCAGTGAGTTCAGCTGGTATTTGGGGACCGATGGAAATACACCCAGCTCACAGCTAGACTTTGTATCTGTTGTTTTGCATGAGGTAGGGCATGGGCTTGGTTTTGCCGGTTCTATGGAAGTTGGAACATTAACACAAGGCGGCCCGCTAGTTGGGCGATGGGGTTTTGGGTTCGGAATCCCTTCCTCTTATGATGCTTTTGTTGAGAATGGCAGTAATCAGTCAATCATCAACACCGCTATCTTTCCAAACCCATCAGAGGCATTGTTTCAGCAAGTAACCAGCGGCAATCTCTTTTTTGACGGACCATTTTCTCGAGCGGCAAATGGGAATGCACCTGTTGCTTTATATGCACCGGCTCAATGGAGCCAAGGTTCAAGTTTCTCGCATTTAGCTGAAAGTTTTAATGGCACCTCAAGTGCGCTAATGACATTTTCTCTGGACTCTGGCGAAGCAAGACATTCACCCGGGCCAGTAGGACTGGCATTATTGAATGATGTGGGGTGGGGAAGTATAGAATCTGTAGTGCCGACACCATCCCCTACAAATACACCTGTTGCCACTACGCCCCCAAATACGCCAACACCAGTCACTCCAGTATCTACTGCGACACCTAGTCCAGAAGTCACGTCAGTTCCAATCCAGCTTACTGAATTTTGGTATCTACCTTTGACATTTAGATCGTCACGTTAAGTAAAAAGGGTGATTAATTCAAATTGATCACCCTTTTTTCCTTTTCTAAGGGATGCTTAAGTTCTGTCCACCAGAAACACAGCATGCTGTGCTTGATGGAAATAGGTGAGCTGCTTTTTTAGGCTCATACAAGACAACAAAAAAGAGCATGACTCAGTAAAAACCAAATCACGCTCTTTTAGAATTGTTAGCCAAAATTTTGGCTAACAACTATATTTTATCTAACCCATAATTGGGATCGAAGGTTTAGTAACGACGTCCGCCGCCACGGTTTCCACCGCCGCCGCCATAGCCGCCACGGCCACCGCCGCCGCCACGATTGCCACCGCCACCACCGCGATTTTCGCGTGGGCGTGCTTCGTTGACTGTTAGCGTTCTGCCATCTACTTCAGAATCGTTAAGTGCTGCGATTGCAGTTTCTGCTGCATTATCGTCTTGCATCTCTACGAAACCGAATCCGCGTGAACGGTTGGTTTCACGATCCATAATAATTGTGGCTGAATCAACTGAGCCGTATTCTGCGAATAAGTCCTCAAGTTGTCCATCGTCCCATGAGTATGGCAAACCGCCAACAAACATTTTTTTCATATTAAACTATCTCCTAAGAGGCGCTTTTTTCTGCGCCCTAACTAATTAACCACGGTCTGGTTCTTCTAATAAGTGAACATGACCGTGTTCGATTTCAACGGCCGTTGCCGGCCGAATATCTACTATTTCAACTTCAAAGTGAAGTGTTTCACCCGCTAGCGGGTGGTTTTTGTCCAGAACGACAATTTCATCGTTGATTTCGTGAACAAATGCTTCTATTTCCTCACCAGACTCATCGTCTTTTAAGTGAAGAAGCATTCCGAGTTCAAGCTCGAAATCATCTGGGAATAAGGTTTTTTCGATTTCGAAAAAACCATCTTCATCATATTGCCCGTAAGCCTCATCTGGCTTCACAGCTATTTTCTTCTGGTCTCCAGCAACATGCCCCGTTAACTGACCTTCAAGGCCTGGAATGATATTTTCATGACCATGAAGATAAATGAGTGGGGAACCGGCATCGGACCTATCAATTTCCTCACCGCTATCAAGCGTAAGAGAATAGTTTAGGCTTATGACCATGTCAGTTGAGACTTTGAGAGAAGAATTCATGAAGAGGAACTGTCTGGTTCGAAACCTATATTATTTCTTTTAACAAATAAATTGCTTAAGAGAAAAAGGGATATTGGTTGATGTAGAGCTCTACGTGGAGCCAGACAAATGCTATCGGTTAACAGAGTTTTAAATTACCTTACGGGAGGATAAATATGATTGATCCAGAAAAATGAACGCCCGGATGAATACTGACTCTGTCGTCTTCTAGCCGAGGAATTACACTGGTAGCATACATCAATAGTATTGCAGGGTCAATGGGTTGTGATGACATTCGCTAAACTCTTTTATGGATCAAAGACACTTTTAATTATTAAAAGTATCGGGTAGATAGACTCAATCTACCCGATACTTCTATGGGTTGTATGGATGTTCAGACTGTTTCGAAGCTAGTCGAGCGTGTCTTTGCTGACGGGATGGTCATCCTCAGGAGTGGTGGTTGATTTGGTTGTGACCTGGACAAAGTTTCGTCTCGCTTTGTCGGCAACTGAAACAACGGTAACAATATCGATGTCCTTATCTAAGAGTCCAAAATCTTGGAGTGTCCAGATCGTTGTAATGCGGTCACTTAGGTTCGGCCACTGGTCTTTTGCCCAGAAATATCTTTCACGACTGAACTGCCAAATCGGCTCTGGAAGCTGTTCAAATTCGAAGTTTTGAAATGCTTCCCAAATTTCTTCGTGTTCAATTGCGGGGAATAAGATGTTGACCATTGCTCGCTGTACATCTTCGGCCGTGCGATTGTTCTCTTCGCTGATCCAATTGAGATGGTATGCATTGATAAAAATGAACGTTCCATAGCGTGAATACCATTCAATCTTTTCAGCGATTTCACTTTCCAAGGCTAACGCTGCTTCATATGTAGCTTGAAGCTCTTCACTTGGTTCCTCGATGTGATCATCATGTTCATCGTGGTCATGTTCAAAGTGAGCTTCGTCGATGTTGTACAAATAGCTAATCATGCGCCTGATGCGAGAGGGTTCAACATTGTATTGTGGCAGAAGGTCTGAATCGATCAAATCATTCATTGCATCGACAATGCCTCTTTGACGGGCTTCTTCATGGGCACGCTCAACACCATTCGTAAATTCTGTAATTTTTGTGCCGGGTAGATTTTTTGGCGCTGAGGGCGTTCCGCGTAATCTCTTAAATCCGCCATTTGCTATATATAGTTGAAAGGCTGTAATTAAAACGCCACTAATGATGATGACCAATAGGGCATCAGACTTCTGGGTAATCAGAATGATTCCCATGATATAGCTGGCAATCATGCCACGCATTCCTGCAAATTTTAATGATTTGGCTTCACTTGATCCTGGCTCGATTGAGCGGCTCCGCAGGACATCGTCACGGACAAAGAAGACTGTCGTGCTTGTGATAATAAAGGCACTAACAAAGCCAAATGCGTAATAGGCTTCAACAACCACAACTTCACGAATAATAGGGATGAATATAGCTGAAATACCCCAAATAACGGCAATGCCGACCCGGTCATCCTCAAAAAACTGAGGTAAGCGGCCTAATCTTGCCGCATTGGCGGCTACGGCCGCACCACCGATATAGCCACCGCCCTGTGCTAGCAACAGAATGATGGCTAACAGAACACCAGCTATAAACAGAAACGATGAGCCTGCTGTACCTTCCGTTGCTCGAGAGAGCGCACTGTCGAACGCCAGTCTTTGTGAAGTTTGCTCTATGAACTCGTCTTCTGTTAGTTCATTCGCAGAATGTCCTTCTCCTGAACTTGATTCGCCTGCATTCTCAAGCTCATAGGCTGGATATAGGGCTTCGGCCCCACGAATGTGTTCATCAGTAATAACAATGTCGTCTTCTGCCATCCCATTGCCAAGCGTCTGGGCCGCAATAATTTCATACTCGATCAACAGTGTTGAGTAGCCTTCAGTCGCTGGGATGTCCCATTGGGAGGCTGCATAAAGTTGAAATACACCGGTTGAGATTAAAAAGATAGCCGCAAGTGTTAGGGCGGTGTTGATGACTTTCCATTTTGGCCTAGCTGCATGCTTCCCACTGGCTGGGATGACTTCGTATCCTGAAAAACCAAGCATGGCGCTTGACATCGACCCCATCAGTAATTTGAAGATTGTAAATCCACCTAGCAGACGTAAATCGGTGGTTGCTCGTACAACGTGCTCTGCGATGCCATTAGCCTCAAGCCGATTGACAATCCCTTCTGTCATAAATGTCCAGCCAGGGTTGGTGGCTGCAGCAAATCCGACCAAGGACAGTGCTCCGATCGTAAAGATCGTGAATGCTCCACCACCTAGTAAAAAGAGGGGAACTGCTCTTTTCGGCCCTACAGCGACCAGAACCGCCATAATAAAGAAGGCGAATATTTCAGCAAAAACAATGCGATACGCCACGAACTCGGGGAATATGAGCATGATGACATCTGCGGCCGAAATCGAACTAATAATAATGGTGAGGACGGCATCTACAAAAAACAGGCTCGTGCCGACCCAAGAAAGCCAACGCATTTTAGGTGGCCCAATCGCTTCGACTAAGGGGCCGCTACCACCTGCATTCGGCCGGAGGTATGCACCGGCTTTGTAAGCGGGAACGATGCCAAAAAAAAGTAGGACCGAGAGAATTATGAATGCATAAATTGCAATTTCATGGTGCCCTTCAGCCCCATGAATCGCCAGCAACGTTTGATATGCTGCCACGCTAAAAGCGTCGGCCGCAATTTCAAATATCAAGGCTAATACCCCTAAACCTGAGCCCCCCAAGAGCAAGCCCTCTACCATTAATTTAGGCAGCAAGCGTTTCGCTTCTTGGTCTTCTTCCGGATTGATATAGCTTTTTAGCATGTCTAATTAGATCCTTATTGATTTGTTAAATGTTTAATGCAGATTCCAATACGCAATATCTTATTTAAGGTGTTATTGAACCATAAAAGCCTTGCCAAAAGCTGCGATTGAAGCCTGCCTAAATCAGCCCATCGTTTGAATTATGTGTAAATTTAGCTAGGTTTTGGGATATTGACAAGGAGCGGCATCCCCTAATAGTAGGATTCAGAAATCGGTCAGTTCGTTAACAGAAGCTAAATCGGAAGAGAGGCTCGACAAAAAACACAAAGCGTTCGATAATACCGAACAAATACTTGATGTGTTGTGGAATTACAACAATTACGTCAAGTTGATAATCAATTATGTTAACATGTGTTCGTAATTACAGTCTTTATTTTATGTGCGTCCGACTATTCCGACAAATGTTCAGTATTGTTGTAGTGTTGCAACAGCGCAACAATACTTGGAAATTTAAAGAACTCGATTTTATTTTATGTTAGGCACTATCAAAAAAGCTGGTGACATTTTACAATTATTTGGACGTGAAACGCCTGAGTGGGGGGTAAGCGAAGTTTCAGAGCGCTTGGGATATGCTAAATCGAGCACTCATGATCTGATGTCTTCGTTAGCAGAGATCGGGCTATTGCAGTTAACTGATAGAGGGCGCTACAGGTTGGGCTGGAGGCTTGTAGATTTGGGGCAAGCTTTGGTCGCTACGACTGAAATGCGGGCTGTTGCACGGCCGGTACTTGATGAGCTGTCGGCCGAATATCGGGAGTCGATTCAGCTGGGGCTAATGGATGCTGGTATGGTGATTTATCTTGACAAACTCGAAGGTAAACAGCCGATTCGAGTCGAGCTAAATGACTTTGGTCCGCGTATCCATCCGCACTGTACGGCGCTTGGTAAAATTCTTTTAGCCGGACAGCCGTGGTCTCAAATCGAAGAAATCGTGACCCGCAACGAACTGATACGGATGACTGAAAATACGATTACCGATTTGGAGCAGTTAAAGATTGAAGTCGCTCGCGTCCGTGAGGAAGGGTTTGCCTTTGACATGGAAGAAATGATGCTTGATTTATGCTGTGTGGCGGCTCCTATTCGAGATTTTACCGGCCGAATTGTGGCTGCTGTGAGCCAGTCGGTGCCCGCCTACCGGTTTCAACGCAGTCGTAATGAACTTCGGCGGGCAACTGTGTCTGCAGCTGAAACAATCTCTCGCCGATTAGGTCATTATCGTTAAACGTGTATAGCTAGATCTAGATACACAATATCGGTTAAATCGCTTTTTGGTAGCTGCCCGCACTAAATAGATAGCTTGTTTGTTCAATGCCATTTTCATAAGTCACACCATTTCCTGAAACAACTTCTATCATGCCGTCTAGAGCCATCTGCGGTTTGCGTACGCCATCTAAAAAGCGCTCAACTTCTTTGGTTGGTAGATGAACCAAGTGCTGCCGATATATTTCTGTTTTATCTAAAGCAACCTTTTCCCATGCTGAACTGCGCCACCGAATGGCAAGAATAGTGCCGTTTACGACAATGCCAATTGCCAAGGCGTACCAAACACCGGTAGAGCCAAATCCTAGCGGGTGAGCCAGTAGCCATGATAGTGGAACAGCGATACCAACGAGGGTCGTGATGGCAGCATACATGCCGGGCTTGGTATCGCCGGCACCGCGCAAGGCTCCGTTCGCGACCATTGAAATCGCCCCGATTGGCAATACGACTGTATTGATGCGCATGTACGAGACACCGGCCGCTAGCAGTGTTTCATCTGCACTGGGGTCAAAAAGCCTGATGATTTGTGGGGCAAAGATCACCATCGGTATCACCAGCACGATCATGATTGCCACACCTAGGAGGATAGCGATGTTGCCTCTTTCTCTCGCCTCTTTCACCTGCCACTTGCCCAATGCACGGCCGACCAGACTTGTGGAAGCGACATTAATGCCTAAGACGGGTAATACACCCAATGACTCAACCTGCACCCCAATGGCGAGTGCTGCCGCGCCTAGTGAGCCAACTTCCGTGGATGTGACGATCCCGATCGTTAATAGCCGTGCCCCGTTGCGGATGATACCTTGCAGGCCAGATGGCACACCGATGGCTAGAATGTCCCAAATCAATTGCCAATCAGGCCACCAGCTAACTGGTGCTTTTGATGTTCTAAACTTGATTAAATTTCGGCCGGATCGAATGATCAATATCGCAATCACAACACCCATGAAGCGAGAGATCACTGTTCCTAGAGCAGCCCCATCTAGCCCAAGTGCTGGAATTGGCCCCAAGCCAAATATAAAGATGTAGTTGAAAATAATGTTGAGAATGTTGAGACTGCCGGTTAAAACGAGCGGGGTAATCGTATCACCCGCTCCTTGCATAATGCGGTTGATGATTAGATTGAGAACGAGGAAAGGTGTGCCTAAAAATAGAAGCTGTAAATAGCTGATACCGAGCTCTGTAGCGGCCGGGTCGCCACCGGCATTGACCAATGCCAGGATCGGCCGTGCCCCAAAATAACCAATGAGCGATAGCGGTATTGAAATCAGGATGCCTGAAATGAATGCCTGACGCACGACAAAGCTCATGCGCTCAGGGTCACGAGCGCCTCGTGCCTGAGAGATCAAACTCATCCCTCCGGCTGATACGGCTAAGAGAGCAACGAGCACCAGCAGACGAAAGGCGTTGCTCATGCCAACGGCCGCGATGGCGATTGGGCCTAGTCGGCCGACCATAAGTGTGTCTACGATGCTAACGAGGGTTTGGAGTAGGTTGGTAAGGATAACGGGCCATGCAAGCTGCACGACCTCTTTGAGGATGGGTAAATGTTTTTTGATAAGATTTGCATGGAGCGAACCACTGGAAGTGGCACCGTTTCTGACTGGTTTTGCTCCCGTGTCTCGCTACCCGCTCGAAAAATTAAATGTCAATCCAGTGGTAGCCGCTGTCGTCTTTTTCAATTTTAATCAGTGCTGGAAAATTGAAATGGGCACCAAAGACAAGGGCTTCGGTTTCGGCCGCACGGTCAAGCAGCTTGACCATCGTGTCTGCTAAAATGTCAGGGTAGGAGTCAAACAAACTATAAAAATCACGACGTTTTAATTGAATGGGGTGGCGCCAAGCATCAGCAACATGTAACAAAATGTCGTCACCTGACCGGATTTCAACTGCAACGTGATCGCGACGGTGGCCGGGTGCATGGATAACCGTCATACCTGGAATGATCGATTGACCTTCATCAATTAAGATGATGCGGTCTTTGATTGATTCCAAGACATCCGCATACTTTGCGCGACCGCCCTTCATTGCTTCAAGCTCTTCGTCTGAAATCTCGCCGCGAAACAGCTTGGCAAATTCTTCAACCATACCGGCCGTATCTTCTGTCCATAGCTGATGTGATTGGGTCGGCATCATGATCTGAGCTTGCGTATAGTTATTTAAGCCCCCGATATGATCTCCATCGCCATGGGTTACAAAAACGATGTCGATGTCTTCAGGCGCTAAACCAAATTCTTTTAGGCTGTTGACCAGTTCACCACCACCGGCCGTGGGTAAGCCAGAATCGATTAAGATTTTCTGAGTGCCTGTATCAATGAGCAAATTATTGCCGTGTAGTGACATCGGCTGATCGATTTCCATGTCATAACCGCCTAGCTCAATTTCTTTTTGCAATTCAACTGGGTCGATTTTAGGGAATGTGACGCGTGGGGTGCGGTCACGTTGAAAGTCAGATAGGGATGTACAGGTCAATGTACCTAATTTAAATGTATGATTCATCTTTAATATTACTCGTCACTGATCACTTCTTTAAGAACTGTTTCAATAGTTTGCTCACCGCTGGATTCACGTAAATGACCGATGCGCGTATAGACTTCGGCCGCCGCTTCGAAAAAACCGTTGGGGACGTTGACATCTTCCCAAGTTTTGGCCATCTCTTCCATTTCGCCAGCAAAACGCCACGCTTTGTTGTAGGCCACACGAGTGGCGGCTTCTTTCTTTTGCTCAGAAAAACCAGGCCAATAACGGTCCCATTGTTTTTCGAGTGCTTCGCGGACGCCTAACTCTTCGGCCGTTCCCATTATCGACGTCAAAAGCGCATTGTATCCTTTGCTGTTTGCTGCAAAGCACATTTTTAAAGCCGATGCTGATCCGATTTTGTCATCTAGAAGCTCTGTGCCGAGTGGACCAGCAGAAAACCATTCGGCCACTTCACTTGCTCGTGGTCCAGATAA
The DNA here is from genome assembly GCA_045105475.1 of Anaerolineae bacterium. GTDB lineage: Bacteria > Chloroflexota > Anaerolineae > Promineifilales > Promineifilaceae > WTJY01. The sequence continues at coordinate 11,948 of JBGCDP010000054.1, read as the reverse complement.
ATAGAGCCATGTCATGTCAGGTTTGGTAGGGGGTGCGCCAACGATGCTGCCGTCAACAAAATCGATGCCGGCCGCTGCCATGAGCGATCCGATGTGTTTGGTTGTGCGGGGGGCAATGGCATTCGCATCGATGTATAGCCCTTTGAATCCAGCTTGAATGACCATTTCGGCTACATCGACGGCCGCATGGGGTGGGCAAACGCAGACGATGGCTTCACAGGTCGTGATCATCTCTGCACCGCTACTAAGCTCTTTCAGCCCGGCCGCTTCTGCACGTTGCCGAGTGGCATCGCTGCGTCCGGCCGAAATCCAATGCACATGATGGCCACTGTTGACCATGGTTTGAGCGACGGCTGCGCCCATCATTCCGGGGTTTAAGATTCCTATATTCATAGTGTTAAGTTTTGCATGTTGCAAATCGTATTTTGTAGAGCAATTGTTAAAAGACAATTGTCTGCTGTCGGTTCTAAATTGTCCATTTGAATTTTCTTGTTTTTAGTGGCCACGCCAACCGAGCTTGGCCGAAATGTCAGCTGCAGTCTGCATTAGTTCTTGCGCCAATTCATGCAAGCGCTCCTCATTCACCCGACTTGTTGGCCCTTCCATACTAATCGCTGCAACCGGTTCGCCACGATAATTAAAGAGAGGGGTGCCTGTTGCCATCAATCCTTCCTCTAGCTCACCTAAAGCAAAGGCGTAGCCACGCTCTTTAATCATTTCCAGCTCAGCCAGAAGGGGCTCCATTGACCGATAGGTCGTTGCCGTAAATTCTTGTAAGGGGGAGTTTTCTAGCGCATCAATTTGCTGCTGGCGTGGTAAATAGGCTAAGTACGCTTTGCCAGTTGAGGTGGCATGGATGGGAAGGCGCGTGCCGTAGATTTGAGAGACGGTGATCCGATGATTACTGCGGATGGCTGAAAGCCCCAGCATGGCGTGTGAACCGTCACTGTTTACGATGGGTTGCTCAAGTGTGACACGCTCGTTGACACGGTTGACAAGATCTTTAAGTGGTGCTTCGGCTACTTTGATTAAGCTGTTTTGCTCAATGGCCCAGCCGCCTAAAGCAACCATTTCAGGACCAAGCTGATAGTTGTTGCGTTCTGTGCGCTCGAGTAACCCTTCGCTTTCAAGTGCAGACAAAATGCGAAAGACGGTTGTTTTATTGAGCTGAGTTTCTGCGACGAGTTCAGATAAGCTCCATTCAGATTGGCGTACACCGAATAGTTTTAAAAGCCGCACAGCGCGATGTACAGCTTGGGTGCCAGGATAGGATGCTGGAGTGGTCATAGTCAAAGGAGTATAAAGTGACCTTGGATCAGCGACCAGCTTATTCTACTGAATACCGTTTGGTTAGATGGATTCCGGCTAGCATGCAACGCACAGAGCCTCCAGCTAGCTCTATGGTGGGGACAGAAATAGGCACAATTTCGGCCGACTTTTCGATGGTAGCGATTTGATCCGGCCGCAAACTGTCAAATCCGGTTTGTGATATGGCAAATATTTTCCCACTGTTTCCAGTAAGTTCTAGCCCGTTGCCTGCAAAACTTTCGACTTGACCAAAATCGAGATCAACAATCTCACGGCCGCTGCGCTCTAACCGCCGCTGAACTTCTTCACGCCGATCTTTATTCGTCAGCATTTTCAGCGAGAGCACCGCAAATCTTGTGCCAATCGCCATCATGACATTGGTATGGTAGATCGGCTTACCGTGTCGATCGGCTGTGTCAAACGCCATCGGCTCATATTGAAAATGGGAGCAAAACCGTTCGAGAATGATGTCACTGGCTCGGTTAGATTTTGAGGTATAGGCGACCCGTTCTAAATGATCGAGGACCATAACCCCCGTCCCCTCAAGAAAAAGACCGTCATGTTCCAGCCCTGAATAATCAACGATGTCCTGAACGCGATATTTTGATTTGAGCAGCTCCATCACATCCGGCCGTCGTTCACGTCTGCGGCTGGGGTTAAACATCGAATAGATGGCGACATGCCCACCTTGGTGGGTCGAAAACCAATTGTTAGGAAAGACAGAATCAGGCGTGTCCGCTTCACCATAATCATCAAATAAATGGACAACAATACCATGCTTCTCAAGCGTGCTGACCATTTGGTCTACTTCTTGCTTGGCTTGGCGCGCTGTTTCAGCTGCTGACCATTGGCTTTCTTGCTGGAAGGCGTTGTCAGCGGCTGTTTCTGGATTGGGGTGAAATTTCCATGGCCTGACCATGACGACAGCGTTGGGAGCTTGGACGAGGGACATTTGTGATTTGCGCAGGGCGACTGACGATTTTAGGTGATACAAGGCTTACGCGATGCGTGTGGCCCACCAATCAAAAATCTGAAATCAAAAATCCTAAAGGATCTTTTTGCCTACCATTGAAGCAACGAGCTCAACGGCCAAGGCCGCAGTCTTGTTGCGTTCATCGAGAATCGGATTAACTTCAACGACATCAAGCGAGCGCACTTTGCCACATTCGCTCAAAATTTCTGCTAATAAGTGAGCTTCACGATAGCTGAGGCCACCTCGGACCGGTGTGCCTACTCCGGGGGCTTCGGCCGGCTCTAGGCTGTCTAGGTCGAGGCTGACATGGATTCGGTCACAGCGCTTGAGCAGAGTCAGTGTTTGATCTGCAATCGCGGCCATGCCATGCGTATCGATCTCACGCATTGTAAATATATTCAGGCCAGAAGCATTCACTCGTACCGCTTCAGTCGGGTCCACGTCTCGGATTCCGATCTGAACAAAATTTTCGGCCGGAATCGTAACCCCGTCGCCGATACTGACGAGCGATTCGGCGCCATCTCCTGTGAGCACAGCGACCGGCATCCCATGAATATTGCCGCTTGGCGACGTTTCAGGGGTGTTGAAATCAGCATGTGCATCGATCCAGATGACGCCCAGCGTTTCGGGCGAATTATGGGCAGCCGCTTTGACACTGCCGATGCTGATACTGTGGTCACCGCCTAAAAATAGGGCGAAAAACCCCTGATCTACACAGCGTTTTCCTTCTGAATAGATCACTTCGCATACGTCTGCGACAGCTTGCGTTCGATTATTTTCAGCCGTCAGTTCTGGATTAGGAATTCGAATATCACCAAGATCTTCAACTTTGTGACCTAATGCGGTTAAAGCTTTATTGAGCCCAGCGTATCGTAGAGCCGATGGCCCCATATCTACACCACGGCGCTGTTGCCCTAAGTCCATTGGGGCGCCCATCATGTGAATTTTCATTGTTTGGATGTTTGATTCTAGATTAACGGCATTAGATGCTAAGAAACAAACCAAGCAGCTAATACCGTTGATCTGGTTTTTTAGTTAAACACTTCTTCAATCCGTTCCATCGCCCAATCGATTTCATCTTTGGTGATGACAAGGGGTGGCGCAAAACGAATGACGTTTTCATGGGTTTCTTTGGCGAGAACGCCGCGGGCTTTAAGTTCATACGCATACGGCCGGGCTGGACCGGTTAGCTCCATACCGATAAGCAATCCTTTACCCCGCACTTCGGTGATCACTTCAGATTCTAAACGTCGTAAGCGGCCCATGAAATATTCACCCATTTCATGTGAGCGCTCAACCAGATTTTCGTCCATGAGCACTTCGAGCGCAGTTTTTGCGACAACGGCACCTAAGGGGTTCCCACCAAATGTTGAGCCATGATCGCCTGGTTTAAATAAGCCCAAAATTTCTCTGTCAGCAATCGCTGCACTAACAGGGTAAAAACCGCCTGAGAGCGCTTTCCCAATCGTGATAATGTCCGGCCGGATACCCGCATGGTCGGTCGCAAATAGTTTACCCGTACGCCCTAATCCCGTCTGGATTTCATCCGCAATAAATAGAACGTTGTTGGCTTTGCAAACGTCAAAGGCCTCTTTCAAGAAACCTGCGGCTGGAACGACGACGCCACCTTCTCCCTGAATTGGCTCGATTAAAATCGCGGCCGTGTTTGGGGTGATGGCTTCTTTTAGCGCATCGATGTTGCCATATTCAACAATTTTGAAGCCAGGTGTGAGCGGGCCAAAATCTTCTTTGTATTGCGCTTCGCTTGAAAAGCTGATGACAGTCGTAGTGCGACCGTGGAAGTTACCGGTAAACGTGATAATTTCGGCCTGATTTTGTGGAATCCCTTTGACTTTATAGCCCCATTTTCGGGCCGCTTTAACGGCCGCTTCAACCGCTTCTGCCCCGGAGTTCATCGGAATAGCCATGTCATAACCTGTGACTTCACTTAGCTTTTTAAGAAATGGCCCCAGTTTGTCGTTGCGGAAAGCGCGTGAGGTAAGCGTGACTTTGTTGAGCTGCTCGATCATGGCTGCTTTGATGCGCGGATTGCAATGCCCTTGATTAACGGCCGAATAGGCACTCAAACAGTCAAGATAGCGATTGCCATCAACATCAGTTACCCAAGACCCTTCACCGCTCTCGATCACGACATCAATCGGTTTGTAGGTGTTTGCTGCGTAGGTGCCCTCTAATTGGATGAATTCATCTGCTTTGGTTGCCATCAATTACCCCTGTTGTTTCATAATGTGAAATATTGATTTATATTGTGAAACTAGATTGTACCGCTATTTTCTTGTTCAGTGCAATGGAAATTTAGTCAGGGTTTTGAAAAACAAAAAAAGAGACGCTAAGTAAAAAAGCATCTATTTTAGGCAATCGAATTGGATATAAATTTAGTAGCTGATTTGAAAGCTGGATGGACAGATTATCTGTTGGTGGCCTTACGCAAGATCGAAATGAGTGTCTGCAACTCTGCATCTGACAGCCCTGTTTCTTCTTGGAACTTTGACTCAACATCAAATGCTAATTCGCGCACTTTTGGCAAGACATTCTCACCAGTAGGGGTGATTTGGATCGTATGTTGCCGTCTGTCAACCGTAGACCTGACCCGCTCAACAAACCCACGTTTTGTTAAAACATCCAAAATATTAACCATGAGCTGGGAGGTAACCCCGATTTGTTCTGCGATTTTGCGCTGCGAAATATGGGGATTGCAGGCGATAAATTCAAGCGCGACAAACTGTTTGGTTGTTAGGCCAATCTCAGACATGCAGCCGTTACAAATGCGGGTGCTTTGTAAGTGAGCTAACCCTAAAAGGTGCCCGCTTAGTTCAGGCAAATAGCTGTAGTTAATTGTGGGTTTTTGCTGGTTAGAGTTTATATTTGCTGGTGCATTCATATTGGGCAATAATAGTACAAAAATTGATGATCGTAAAATTTATTAAATTATGAGTGATAAAAAATATAACGACGGAATGAAGACCCGCAGATCAGTTTTAGGCGATGCGCATGTGGATCGGGCAACGGCGAATGCAACCCCGTTTGATGCAGGGTTTCAACGCTTTATCACTGAGTTTGCTTGGGGCACCGCTTGGCAGGGTGATGAACTTGATGTGCAGACCCGCCATCTGATCACGATTTCGATACTTGCGGCTTTGGGTAAAGATCATGAGCTGGCGATGCATATTCGGGCGACCAAAAATACGGGTGTAACCCCGGAACAGATTGCGGCCGCCATGAACCATGTCGCCATCTACGCCGGTGTGCCTGCTGCAAATACGGCGATCGGAATCGCCAAAAAGATTTATGCTGAGGAGGTGTAACCCATGGGAAATAAAAAGATTTTGACACCGCTAGATATGGTTGAACAGCCAGACTATATTTATCCACCTTATGCATCGACGCCGCTGCGTGGCCCAAAAGGGAACCTGATGCCTCGGGTTGAGACGATTTCTGAACGGACCGGACCCGCTTTCGGCCGGGATGAAGTTGACGAAATCGATGCTGACCTGACGCGTAATGCGCGAGTTAACGGTGAGCCGATTGGGGAACGGATTATTGTGACCGGCCGATTGCTGGATGATGGTGGCAAGCCGATCAAAAATGCCCTAGTCGAAGTGTGGCAGGCGAATGCTACCGGCCGCTATGCCCATAAACGTGATCAACATGATGCGCCGCTTGACCCAAACTTCCATGGAGGCGGCCGGATGCTGACCAATGAGAATGGTGAATATCGCTTTATCACTATCCGGCCGGGATCATATCCGTGGCCCAACCATTACAACGCTTGGCGGCCGGCCCATATCCATTTTTCCGTTTTTGGGACCAACTTTTTGTCACGCTTAATTACCCAGATGTATTTTCCTGGCGATTCGCTGCAGCCACTTGACCCTATTTTTCAGAGTATTCCCAATAAAGATGCTCGTGAACGCCTAATCGCCAAATACAATCATGACATTACTGAAGAATTTTGGGCGTTAGGCTTCAATTTCGACATCGTTGTTGCTGGATCCAAGCAAACCTACTTTGAGTAGACATTAGTGAGTCTGTTTTGCTAAAAAACTTGCCGTTGAGAACTAAATAATGAAACAATCATCTAGTCAAACAATCGGCCCATTTTTCCATATCCAATTGGCAAAAGATGGGCAAAACAATTTAATCAAACCTGAGACACTGGGCGAACGCATTAATATCGTGGGGCGTGTTATCGATGGTGCAGGTGACACCGTTACAGATGCCATGGTAGAGATCTGGCAGGCCGATAGCCTGGGCATCTACAACAGTGAAAATGATCCTCGACAGGCTGATGGGGATTCAAATTTTCGCGGATTTGGCTGTGCGGACACGCGGTCTGGCGAGTTTTCATTTCGAACAATTAAGCCTGGAAAGATCTCATTTGATGGGGAAGCAGATCAGGCTCCACACGTTTTGGTGCGGGTATTTATGCGAGGCACATTGCTCCATGCGGTTACCCGACTTTATTTCTCTGATGAAGCAGAGGCGAACGGGGTAGACCCTGTGCTAAACGGGCTTGATGAGGCCCAACGGCCGACCTTGATCGCTCAACGCACGAATTTAGAGGCGACACCAACCTATCGCTTTGATATTAAAATGCAGGGCGATGGTGCGATGGTTTTCTTTGAACCGTAGTGGCATGATTTTCTAAAACATATCTTTGCCACCGCCTGTAGATTGATCTTTAGCAAACTGACAGCCATCGAAATGCCTGCTGACTGAGGAAAAATGCATGGGTTGCTAGAATATTTGATTCCAAATGGACCGTTCTCAAAAGCGCTGCGAAGAAGACTGAAGCAGCTAGATTTGCGGTATAAAGTGGGATACCTTGGTATGTTGATGGATGAGAGCTATGCGGAGGCCTTAGAACAGAAACCTTTGTTGTATCGTGCCGAGCATTTGAAAAAGCTAGATCGGGTGGATCAAAACCCTGAGGTTGTCGATATCGCGTTTGAGGTGCTTGAGGAGGTGCTGCATGAGAAAAATATCGAGTTGCCCACGCAAAATAAAGGGATGCCACCGTACCAACCCAGCCTGTTAAAAATCACCTTTGCTTACTTACTGATTGCGGCCGCTATGACCGGACTAATTACTTTGGCAGTTATTTTTATACAAAATATCGCTTGGATGACCACATTAATTGTCGTTATTTCAATTCTGGGAATGGTTACTTTTATCGCCTCGCTAAACCATGCTGTAATTTATGTCGATATTGAGCAGGAATAGCTGTGAAATAGCGCGATTCGTGGGAATCATTCGGGGATAGCTTTACAATTAAATTAAATAAATTCATTTGAATTTGTTATTTGGGGGGAAGCCTTCATCACATCATTAATTAAAAACAACTAAGGTAATTGAACGATGCGTAACTTTGAACTTGAAAAATACTTTGCAAAGTGGGAATTCTCAGCCCGCTATCATATGACCGCTTCTGATTTAGAGAGTATGTCAATTAAAGACCTACTTTCACTAGACGGGGATCGAGCGGGAGCAGGTGCTCAAGGTTCTTTTGAAGATTTATGGCTTGGCTATACAGAAGTACGCGGCGGCCCAGAAATGTTAGCTGAAATTGCTAAAACCTATGACAGCCTAAAGGCTGAGAATATCTTGTCATTTTGCGGGGCCAACGAAGGGATTTACGCAACGATGCGGGGGCTGCTCCAGAAAGGTGACCATGCGATTGTTGTGGTGCCTAATTATCAAAGCTCAGAAACAGTACCGCTTGATATTTGCCAAGTGACCGGTGTGCTTTTGCATGAAGACAATAATTGGCGCATTGATCTAGATGAGGTACGGGCCGCTATCCGGCCGAATACGAAAATGTTCATCATGAACTTCCCAAACAATCCAACCGGGGCTGTAATGCCAAAGGGTGATTTGGACGGGCTGATCGAGATTTGCCGTGAGCATAACCTTTATCTTTTTAGTGATGAGGTATTTCGTCTGATGGAGCTTGACGAAGCGGACCGTATGCCGCAAATCGCTGATGTGTACGAAAAGGGGATTTCGCTGAACGTCATGTCCAAAGCGTATGGACTCCCCGGCTTGCGTATCGGTTGGATCGCCACGCAAGATGCAGACGTGCTCGATAAGGTTGAACAGGTAAAGCTTTATTTATCGATGTGTAACTCTGCACCCAGTGAGTATCTGACGACTATCGCACTGCGTAATCGCGAACCGATCTTAGAGCGGAACCGTGCTTTGGTCGGCCGAAATTTGGCCGAACTGGACAAGTTCTTGGCTGAATTTAGCCATCTGTTTAGCTGGAATCGACCGAAAGGGAGCTGCATCGGTTTTGTGAAATATTTAGGTGATGACGGGGTAGAGGCGTTTTGCAAAAACTTGGTTGAAGAGCACGGGATATTGTTCTTACCGCCCTCCGTCTATCGCTCAGAACTAATCGATTATGCGCCGCAGAATTTTCGAATCGGCTTCGGCCGGACCGTTTTTGATGATGGGATGGTCGCATTGCGTAAAGCGTTGGCATAAGTTGGATTGGTTGGAGGTTTGAGATGGGCAAAGACTTTTATCAATTTCAGTTAGGTGATTTCAAATGCACCATCGTTAATGATTGGCGTGGGGTCACGATGTTCCCGTCAGTGCGGGCCAGCTTGTCGAATGCAACTGAAGAGGAGTTTGTCGCAGTCATTAGGGCTCATGGGTATGAACCAGACGGCCGAAGAGTCGAAGTCTTTGTAAATTGCCTGCTTGTTGACACGGGTGAACAACGCATTTTGTTTGATGTGGGGATGGGAACCCCCGACCTGTTTGCAGGGACAGGCAAAGTCCGGCCGGACTTGATCAGTGCTGGATACTTGCCTGAAGACATCGACATCGTGATTCTCACGCACGGGCATTGGGACCATGTTGCTGGTTTGACAGATGATGCTGGTGATTTCCTGTTTCCAAATGCGACTTATATGATGCAGCGCGACGAATGGGCTTTTTGGAATGACCCTGCGAATATGCGCTTTATGCATCCTAACTATGCTAAATACGACCCCATTTCGTTTGATAAACTCCCTCTAATTTCAGAACGCATGAGCCTGTTTGCTCCAGAAGGAGAGTTCTTGCCTGGGATAAGTGCAATTCCTGCCCCTGGCCATACGCCGGGTCATACCGTTTTCTCGTTAAAATCTGGCAACCAACAACTCTTGCATATCTCAGATTTGGTTCATCATGTGCTCCACTTTGAATATCCAGATTTTCATCACGAAGTTGATGTTGAGCCAGAGCGTTCAGTTGCTAGCAGGCGGAAAATACTTAAACTAGCTGCGGCCGAGAAACTTCTTGTATTGGGTAGCCACACAGGTCCAGGACCGGGCTTGGGCTTGGGCTATGTTAGGCTAAACGGTAAAGCGTGGAAATGGTATCCTTTAGCGAGCGATAAAATTTAATCAACCAAAATCATGATAAATAATTCAAGCCACTGGGCAAACGGCCGCATACGGTAATCAAGCCACTTCTACAGCAGATATAAACCTACATTCCTGATTGAAAATTACCTATTTCAGCTCTTTTTGCAACACTGGAAACTTCCTGTAGTCAAAAGGGGTTTGCTAATAAAATGACTTTACTTATTCGTTCTTACGAGGCAAAAGACCTCGACTCTATTATTGCGTTCACCGTTCCCGCATTTCGGCCGATTTTTGAATCGTTTGCGAATGTACTGGGGGCGAAAATATTCCCAGTTGTCTATCCCGATTGGAAGCAAGAACAAATCGACGTGGCTTCGAAAAGCTGCCAAGATCCCAAAATGCAAACCATTGTGGCCGATGTGGATGGCAAGATCGCAGGTTACCTCGTCTATGTTTTGCATGAAGAAAACAAAGAGGGGGAAATTTACCTATTGGCCGTCAGCCCTGACTTTCAAAACGAGGGTATTGGCACCCAACTCAATCTCCACGCCATAGAGATTTTCAAAGCCGCCGGCATGCGGATGGCCGTCGTCGGTACCGGTGGGGATGAAGGACATGCTCCCGCTAGACGCTCCTACGAAAAAGCAGGCTTCACCGGCCTGCCGCTGGTGCGTTACTATCAAGTTTTAGACTGATCTTGCTTAAGTCAGTATATGTTGAGCCTGTCGAAATCAGTTTCGACAGGCTCAAACCGCTTGATTTCTAACCAAACACCGTTTGCATCGGCCGACGTTTGTTCCACAAGAACCAACCTAGCATCGCCGTTGCTAAAATCATCAGCAGCCATTCTTCCGGTTCTGGCACACCGGTAACGGTTGGTCCTGGAGCCGTCTCACCTACTTCTTCCACCTCACGATCAAATCGATCTTCTTTGCCCTCAAGCTCGTCTAGACGTCTTTGCTGGGCATCGTTGACTAAAACGATCATCGAAGAAAACGGCGTCACAATCGCTTGGTCTACTGCAATCTCATGCAGCCCGTCGAGCAGAGCGACATCGGTGATTGACCCCTTGTTCGCACGCATTTCTGCCAAGATGAGCTGCCTTGCGGCGATTTTAGCAAACGGATCATCGGGGGAGTGGGTAACAGTTTCGGCCGGTAAATCTAAGTTTGAACCGAGTGGATAAACGGCCCAGCGGTATCCATTAATGATGTCTGCATTTTGACCCGATTGTGACACGGCTAAGCGAGTCAGAATCTCATCAAGCGAATCGGCCGCACCGCCCCCGCTGGCCTGTACGATTTCAAGCGTATTGTCATCATAACCGTTGGGTAGCACACCGCCTAAATGCAGCATCCAGACTGGTGAATCTGGCACAGCCACCGTTTCAACTTCATTCGCCGTCGTCGAAAAAGTGCCATCATCCGAAATCACAATGATCGCATCATAGGCGACTCCTAGACCAAATTCGGTAAACTGCTGCATGATTGATGCTGAGTTTTGCCCTCCAAAATAAACCAAATCATCGCTTGTAATATCGGCCAACTTTTTGACAGATGGGGCTTCGCCGCGAAACTCTGAAGCAGTGAGATAAATATCGGCCGTGGGCGATAACCCTTCTAGCGTGCTGAGGGTCGCCTCGACTTCGCTTGTCAGCTCACCCATGCTAAAAGAGCGGTCGAGCACGATGGCGAATTTCTGGTCGGCCGCCAAGGGAGGCGCGGTTGCATTGCTCGCCTGAGCGACGACCGTTCGGCCGTCAGGGAATGTGACCACATGGTCGGCCATTTGTGGATTAGGGCTGGGCATACTGGCTGGGAGCCAGCGGTCAACATCGGCCGTCAGGCTGCCCGGAAGCGTGCGTACCGATTGACTGTCCCAATAAACATTGCGCAAGACCGATAGCGATGGCATCGGAATCACACCATCTTGTTCAATCACCTGCCACTCAAGCCACATGTGCATATCGTCACCTGGCTCAATCGTTGGCGTCAGGGTGTCATTCGACTCCCATCGTTGCCGAACCGGCTCGATAGGAAAAATGCGCAACCGATACTGGCTGGGTCCGATCTGTTCAACCAGGGCTGGGTCAACCTGGCGCTGAACCTGTTCTTGATAAACCTGCTGAGCCGCGCCGCGAGGAGCCACACGATAGTCGAACTGTTTGCCTTCCTCGTCACCCAACCAGACCCCGGTAATCACGGCCGTCTCTGGCAAAGAGAAGTAGTAAACAACTTCTTGCCGTGTTGCAGTTTGATTCGAATAGACCTCGTGCAATTCAAAACCATGCA
>JBGCDP010000053.1:0-4154 GCA_045105475.1 Anaerolineae bacterium | reverse complement strand
ATGTTGACGATCAACCGGTTTACCGCCCATTCACATGCTTCTGTCGGGGCTGGGAACTGGAATCGGGCTGACTATGTCGGGACAGAAATCCACGGCAAAACATTGGGTGTGATCGGTTTTGGTTACATCGGCCGTTTGGTCACCGCTCGCGCGCAGGCGTTCGGCATGAACGTCGTGGCTGCTGACCCGTATGTGTCGGCCGATGCGGCTAGCGAGTTGGGCGTTGAACTGTTGCCATTGGACGAACTTCTTGGCCGGGCAGACATCATCACGCTGCATGCGATTGTCACCGATGAAACGAAAGAGATGATCAATGCAGACGCTATTTCAAAAATGAAAGATGGGGTGATGCTGGTCAACGTGGCGCGTGGAAAGCTAATCGATGAAGCGGCCTTGGCAGATGCGCTCCAGAGTGGCAAAGTCGCCGCGGCCGGACTTGATGTGTTTTATAGCGAACCACCGCAAGATTGTCCGCTCATCGGCTTGCCAAATGTGACGCATACGCCTCACTTGGGCGCAAGCAGTAAAGAGGCACAGGCGGCCGTTGGTATCCAGATCGTTGAGCAAGTACTGAAGGTGCTTGACGGTGAAACGCCCGATTATTGGGTAAATAAATAAAAAGTAGTTCGTGGCTAGTGATTAGTGGGTAGCTACTGATCACTAGCCACTGGTTCAACTTATTGGGCCAAGCTGGTCACTATTAACTCGTTTATCCCCCGCTCCCGCATCATCTTAATTGTCGTTTTAATCGGCCTTGCCTCATTGGTCGGTTATTGGGCATTCACCCCCAAGCCGCTTACACCACCCCCTGCCTTACAACCTAATCTCTTAATTCCGCAGGAGTCCGCTAGTGCCCAATCGGGCCAACCGACCTTGGTCGATTTTTGGGATGGCAACGCTCGTTTTGTTTTAGATGTCGAAGATACCGGCTTGCCAATGGGGGAGTCAGAGACGTTGGTGATGCAAAACGGAGAATGGTGGTCGTGGCTACATGCGAGCGACCGCTCGGCCGGGGCGGTTGACCAATGTGGCGATCCGGTTGAGTTTCCGGGCTGTACGGTGATTTATAAAAGCCAAGATGGTGGAGCGAGCTTCCAGCATGATAATCCGCCCGTTTGTACCTTTACGTGCAATCAATGCCCGTGTGATGCGGAAACTGATCATCATGTGCAACAGCAGTATCCACGTGTGGCCTATGACGGTGAGCAGTTGTGGCTGGCTTATGAATACCTCGGCCGTTCGATGATGCGGGTGTCGCTTGATGGACAAACGTTTAGTGAGCCGGAGCGGGTGGATCATTCTGGGCTATGGTCGAGCAATGAGTGGTGTGGCCCAAGTGAAAAGATCAATGCGCACCCGTTTGCGATTATTAATACGGAGCAGTGTTTGGCAGGTGGCCCACCGGGTATTTTTGTCGAAGGTGAGCTTGTTTATATTTTTGTAGGATTGGGGCAGAGCCCGGGGGCGTTAGGCTGTTTTATCGGCCGGAAAGACCAGCCGCCCAATGAGTACGAGCGGTGTGAAAATAACCCGCTTTTGGTGGGGGCACCCACGTACGGAGATGGGGAATTGCGCGGTGCGGCGGCAAACCCGTTTTGGGACTATCGCATGCTATCATCGGCCGATGTGCATCAAATCGCGGATCAGTATTACATGTTGTTTGAGGGGATTCGGGGGCCAGGGCCGGGTGACCCTGGGGATACGCAGTTTGGACTGGGGCTAGCGCGGAGCGTGGATGGAAAGATTGACGGCCGGTGGGAGATGTATCCGGGCAATCCGATTTTGGTTGATGTGCCTGCCAATATCGGCATTGGCCATGCTGATATTGTGGTGGCTGATGGGATAACTTGGCTATTTACGTCACTAGATGGGGAAAAACGGAGCAGGCTACGCTTGGTTGAGAACTAAATAAAATTGCATCCGGCTACTACAATGTAAGGGTGTCTTTCTGTGAGGTGAGTTATGCAGGTAGCAAAAATATTGGTAAGTTTAGGGACCCTATACCAAGTATTTCATAATAGCCACGACTTAAAATTAACACGTGGAAGAAAACGATCGTGTAGTTTAAGCGTCCGGAGTTAATTTTGGCACCTCATCTTTTAGAAAAAATTCATCCTGATTGCCGTAACTTTGTAACTGTAATAGACGAGCTCCTCAGACGTCGTCAGTCTGAACTGGCACAAGGCGATTATCATCAGATCCATTTTGCTGAAGAATGGGGACCGCGTACATGGAGCCAAACTGAGATGGAAGACATCGTCTACAGTAGCTATAAACAGATGCGGCGTGGTCGTATTACACGCCCCCCAAAACGCACCGTAGTGATGGAGATCTCTGATTATCTCAACTGCTCAATGTCAGAACGTAATAGGTTGTTGGAAGCAGCTCAATTTGCACCTATTGATATATACATAACGGGTGAGCGCCTGATCGATCTGCTTCAACCAACCATAACAGTTGCTCAAGCTCTTAGCTGTCCTGCAATGGTCATCAATCGAGACTGGCATATCCACTTTGTCAACGAGCAAATGCTGAACCTGCATAGTGTGCAGCCTGATACTTTAAAATCGATTCCAACAGATCATTTTAATGCGCTCCGTATGCTTATTGATCCTGATCTACCCTTATATATGAGTTTGATTGACAATAAACCGTCATGGACACGTATGGTACGTCAGACCATTTATGGGTTTAAGCTAGCAAACCGATTGTGTCAGTTTGAGAATTGGTATCAGGATTTAATCAGGGATTGGATGACTCTACCCGAATTTGAGTATCACTGGAAGACCGTTCGTATTGATGAGCCATTTGAGGACGATTTTAGTGCCAAAAATATGCCATCAGCCGTATTGCTGAATACGGCGATTCCAAGTATTGAGAATAGACGATTCTGGCTTCGTCCTTTGATAATTTCCACTGGGTATTTTCAGTTTGACTTTCCGCAAATTGTGGCCTTCTTGCCGGCCGATGAAGAAGCACAAAATACGCTTACACAAATTGGCGCATTGGCAGTCTAAAATACGCAGGTTCTATATCCTTTTAAAAGCATGCTTCTCCTTGTTTTACTCAAGAGGACATTTTGTCCCTTGGGCAGAGCATATACTGATTATGAGTTAAATCATATAAACGTATTACAAGGACGGAACATGTCTAGACAAACACCAATTGTATTTATCCATGGCTTATGGCTTCATGCAGAATCATGGGATCCATGGATAAATTTCTTCAATCAGCATGGCTATGAAACAATGGCGGTCAACTGGCCCGGTGATGCTGATACTACAGCAGCCACCTGCGCCAACGGCCACGCCCTTGCCGGCTACGGGGTTGTCGAAATTGCAGACTATATTGTCGAGCAAATCAAACATTTGCCAGTGAAACCGATCCTGATAGGACATTCCTTCGGAGGGTTACTTGTGCAGAACATTCTTGGTCGCGATCATGCGAGGGCTGCGATTGCGATTGATCCAGCCCCAATTAAAGGGGTTTGGGAACTTCCATTGCCAGCACTCAAAGCAGCTTTCCCCGTTCTTAGAAACCCACTTAACCTTAATAAGGCTATTAGCTTAACTGAACCTCAGTTTCGATATGGCTTTACTAACGCTATATCTGAAGATGAAGCTAAACAACTCTATAAAAAGTATGCGATGCCAGCCCCTGCACGGCCGATTTTCCAGGCAGCAACAGCAACGTTTAATCCTTGGTCTGCGACAAAAGTAAATGTGAAGAACTCGACACGTGGACCGTTGCTTTTGATTGCTGGTGGTAAAGACAATACAGTCCCCCCAGTACTTGTAAAAAGCGCGTTGCGACTCTACAAAAAATCACGAGCTGTTACCGAAATGAAAGAATTTGCGGATCGGGGGCATTCATTGGTCATCGATAGCGGCTGGCAAGAAGTTGCTCAATCTTGCTTGCAGTGGGTGCAAAGGAAGAACCTGTAGCTATTGTATGTTGTATAATCATCGCATTAATAGTGCTTCCAACTGACGCTACGCGCGGCTGAAGCGGGCGTTAGGGTGGCTTACCCAGAATTGAATCGCATATTTTACGAATAAGATGGTAAATTAAAGGCCGTACGCTGAGGATGAGGCACCCTCACATAGGCTTGAAGCTGACACGGTGGAGGAACGGCCGCGCAGCTTAAGCAACTG
>JBGCDP010000052.1:0-25781 GCA_045105475.1 Anaerolineae bacterium | reverse complement strand
CACATCAAAGTCAGGCACAAAAGTCACAGGTGGCGCCTTCTTTGCTTGCCCTGAATGTGTGGAACCACTCACTGAAAAAGATGGAAAACTCCCTTGTTCATGTGGAAAAACATGGGAGAAAAAAGAAGGGATCTACGATTTTAAAAATCCAGTTTAACTCTGTAGCGATGTAGCGTGGTAGCGAAGAAACATCGCTGCATCGCAACTTCGCTACCACGCTACAGTATGTCAAAAATTGAACAACTCATCCCCGCGCTTCGCATGAACCGGGATTTCATGGATCAAGTTGTGGCATGGGAAAAAATCCCCGGCCGTCCCCCACGCTACGCCAGCCTACCAGAAACAATCGATCCAAGAGTTATCGCCTCACTCCAAAACAGCGGCATCGATCAAGTTTATACCCATCAAGCCAAAGCGGTTGAAGCCAGCCTTAACGGTGAAAATGTTGTCATCGCCACTCGCACCGCTTCGGGAAAATCACTCTGCTACACCATTCCCGTTTTACACAGCCAACTGACCAAACCAGGTAGTAAAGCCCTTTTTCTTTTTCCGACCAAAGCACTTGCTCACGATCAAACGGCCGCTACGCAAAAGTTAATCTCGGCCGGGCGTTTACCGATGATTGTCAGCAGCTATGACGGCGACACCCCACGGAGCAAACGGAGCCAAATCAGAAAGTCGGCCGATATTCTCATCTCAAATCCGGACATGCTCCATGCAGGCATTCTCCCTTTCCATACCAACTGGCGCGACTTCTTCCGCAATCTCGAATACATCGTCATCGACGAGATCCACGCCTACCGTGGCATCTTCGGTTCACACGTTGCCAACGTTCTTCGTCGCCTTTCACGCATCTGCAAATTCTACGGAGCCAGCCCGAACTTTATCTGCTGTTCCGCCACCATCGCAAACCCGGCCGAACACGCTGAACGACTTACCGAACAAAAATTCATTGTTTTGTCCGAAACTTCAAATGGGGCTCCTAGCGGCCAGAAAGCCTTTATTCTCTATAACCCACCGATTATCGATGCAGAGCTTGGTTTACGGGCCAGCCTTGTTTTAACAGCGAAAGATGCGGCCGCAAGCTTCATTCACCAAGACGTACAGACGGCCGTTTTCGCTCGTGCCAGAAACTCCGTTGAGCTTTTACTCGGTTATCTACAAGACGAAATCGCCGTGCGTGATGGTGATCCAAAATCAGTAACTGGCTATCGTGGTGGCTACCTCCCGCTTGAACGACGTGACATCGAAGTCGGTTTGCGCGAAGGAAAAATCCGTGGCGTTGTTGCGACCAACGCGCTCGAGCTAGGCGTCGACATCGGCCAGCTCGATGCGGTTGTGATTTCTGGATATCCCGGCTCGATTGCGAGCGTGTGGCAACAGGCTGGGCGGGCCGGCCGACGTTCTGGCCAATCGCTCGCCCTGATGATTTTGGGCAACGGACCACTTGATCAATACATCGCAAACCATCCACGTTATCTGTTTGGTGGCAGCCCCGAATACGCCCTTATCAATCCAGATAATATTCGCATGCTAGTTAAGCACCTCTGCTGTGCCGCCTTCGAGATTCCGCTCCGGCCGGGCGAATCGTACGGCAGCATGGGAAACATCGATGAACTGCTCGAAGCGATGCAAGAAATGGGGATGCTCCACACAACGGGGGAAAAATTCCACTGGCTGGGCGATGGGGAGTCACCCGCCTCGAAGGTATCTCTACGCACCTCCGGCTCAGACACCGTTGTGATTCAGGCCGATCATCTGATCTCTGGCCCCGACGGCCAAGTTCTCACCAGCTCCCCCACCGTTATCGGGGAAGTTGATCTTGAATCGGCCGCGCAGATGGTGCATGAAGGAGCAATCTACATGCACAGGGCCGACACCTATCAAGTTGAAAAACTCGACTGGGAAAACCAAATCGCCCATGTCACCCCACAACCGGATGCCGATTTCTACACCCGCTCATCGATTAGTTCAAACATTCATGAACTACGTGAGCTTGAAACCGACATCTCTAATCCTGATATTTTCCGTGCACATGGGGAAGTGCTCGTCGTTACCAAAGCGACCGGCTACCGCTTGGTCAAACGATACACGCACGAAACACTCGGCTTTGGTGAAATCGATCTCCCTGAAATCGAGCTCGATACGATGGGGTATTGGCTCATCTTTGGTGAAGAGCTGACTGAAAGGCTCTATGAGGCGGGCGTTTTGCTCCGGCCGAACAACTATGGCCCCAACTGGAAAGAAGCTCGTCTCAAAGCGTTAGACCGTGACAAACATGCCTGCCGAACCTGTAGCGCAACCGATACGCTGTTGCACGTCCATCACATCCGGCCGTTCCGTGAGTTCTTCTATGTGCCGGGTGAAAACGACAACTACCTCGATGCCAATCGAACAGAAAACCTAGTGACGCTGTGCCCTTCGTGCCATCGTGCGGCCGAAGAAGGGCAACAGGCCCGTTCAGCCATGGGCGGAATGGCTTATCTGCTCCGCAACCTTGCGCCGTTATTTTTGATGTGCGACCCATCTGACATTCAAGTAACAGCCGAAAGCCGCAGTCCACTCACCGGCGCACCGACGATTGTCATTTATGAGCAAGTGGCAGCCGGGATCGGCTTTAGTGAAAAGCTGTTTGAGCTTCATCATGAGCTGTTAGCGGCCGGGCTTGAGTTGGTCAGCTCCTGCAAATGCTTAGACGGCTGCCCCGCCTGCATCGGCCCGCCGGGTGAGATTGGGCCAAACACCAAAGCGGTTACACGCAAACTACTGCGCATTTTGACCAGCTAACTTGTAAGTGCTAAAAACCTACTTGAACCAATTACGATGAACAAAAGTTTTTTACGAGGAGTCGCGCTCCCGATTCTACGTTGGTATTGGAAAGTTTTTAAACCAAAAACCTATGGTGTAAAAGTTATCATCCAACACCCTAACTCTAAAACAATTTTAGTCGTGCGCCATAGCTATGGAGATCAAACAATTTGGAGCTTGCCTGGTGGAGGCTATCGGCCGAATCACGAAAGTCCAGAGTCGGCCGCCAAGCATGAAACCAAAGAAGAGTTAGGGATTGAGCTGACCAATCTACAAAAATTAGGCGAATACAAAACCTCGGCTCAAGGTAAACGAGATCGTGTCACAATCTTTTTGAGCCAGACCCTTAGCTCAACAATCACCAGTAATTCTGAAATTGCTGAGTTCAAATGGATGACTCCAACAGACTTTGTAAACAGTTCACCCCTCTACCAAATTTCAAAACATGCGATGCATCTTCTAAAACAAAAAGAGGCTAATTGAAAATTTTCAATTAGCCTCTTTTTGTTTACCTTAACCTGTTTCAACAGGTTTCATATTTTAACCGAGGGCTTCAGCCCGCAGGTTTCTAGAACGGAATGTCGTCCTCTTCGGCCGCGCTACCACCAGCAACTGCACCGCCATCGCCATCATAGCCAGGAGGGGTGTATCCACCACCGCCACCGGTATTTTCATTCCGGCTGCTCAAGAATTTGACTTCATTGGCCCGAATCTCAAACGAAGCTGCCATTGAACCATCTTGACGTGACCACAGACGTGGACCACCCGTTGCTGCATCACCCTGAAGTGACCCCTCAACCAAAACTCGACGACCTTTCGCCAAATATTGATTGGTTGTTTCAGCTTGGCGTCCCCAGACGTTTACCCGGAACCAAAGTGTTTCTTCTTGCTTCTCTCCACCCTTGCTTGACCAAGTGCGAGTCGTTGCCACACTAAAGCTGGTTACAGCGGTACCGTCCGCCATATACCGCATTTCAGGATCTCGTCCTAAATTCCCAACAATTGTTATTTTCTGATACATGTTAGCTACTCCTTTTTGTGCTAAATCAATTTTCTAAATGCTACATGTTTTTATGTATTTGCCAACAAAAAGTTAGCCTTGCAATTATAAATGAAGTCGAACCAAAAAACAAGAACGAATGTTCGATTTTTCCAGAGGTAGATTGACTCAAGCCAATGCAATCAGGACGACGGCCACGGCTGCCAACACCACCCCGATCCATTGAACAAAAATTAAGCGTTCATCTAGTACAAATCGAGCCAGAAAAATTGTTGAAGCCGGATAGAGTGATCCCATTACCGAAGCTACATCAAATCGCCCCGCCTGTGTCGACAAGATAAAGAAAGCATTCCCCAATGTATCAAAGATTCCAGCTAAACCAATCGTCAACATAGTCCCTTTTTCAGGCCAACTTAATTTACCCGTAATCCACCCATAAAGTCCAAATAGCGATACTGATGTGATCCGTGCACTCACCAAAGGCCAAAAGACAGAACCGGTTGAAATTTGATCAACCAAAATAAAAAAGAAACTAAAACCAGCTCCGGCCAAAAAAGGCATCCAGACTTCAGCCAATTTCGGCCGGCCGCTATTCTCATCGAGTGAGATAAACAAAACAGCAATGAGGGCGATGGCAAAACCAAACATCCTGACCCATGTTGGAAATCCGTCAAAGATGGCTCCCCATACAATTGGAATTGCGGCCGATACCACCGCCGCAATTGGAGCCACAATCCCCATTCGCCCTGCAGACAAAGCGCGATACAAAAGCATCAGGGCTGCGGCACCTACAATTCCAGCAGCGGCTCCCCAGCCCATATCGATCAATGTGGGGAAAGATTCTCCAAAGATCACAGCCAGCAACGCCATGGTGATGCCGCCAATCAAATGTGCACCGACGACTACGGTAAATACATTGTTTTTCTTGCTGGCTAAACCGCCACAGAAGTCTCCGCTCCCGAAAATAAGGGACGAAAGCAGGCCCCAAAACAGTGTAGGCAAAATAGCTTGATCAATAGTCATAAGTGAGATGTAGAAAGTGAGAAGTAATAAAAGAACTCTACACTTATCACTTTCGAGTTACCACTTTTTACTGAGGTGTTACCCAGAGCGATTTGGTCAGCTCACTCCCTACAACTTGCTCATCCCGGCCGATTTTTAGACGCATCGGTCCATTAAACGGTGCCCGGCCGACAATCTCAAACGATTCACCTGGCTTCACACCTAAAGTTGCCAAATAACGCAGTTTTTCACCATCATGAGTTCGGATTCGGCTCACAGCCCCTTTCTGCCCCACTCCCAAATTATTGATGCACGTATCGTAGAACTCCGGCATTACTCCGGCCGCACTTGGAATCGGTTCTCCATGTGGACATCGGTCAGGCTGCCCGGCCATTTCCGCCATCCGTTCAGCCACAGCATCATTCAAGCCATGGCCTAACTCATGGGAGTGTTCATGAGCATCATCCCAATCAAATCCCATGATATCTACTAAAAAGACTTCAAGTACACGATGCCTTCGCAGTTCTTTTAACGCTTCCTGTTCTCCACGCTCCGTTAAGGTCACGCCTTCATACGGCACATGATCGACAAGCCCTACATTCCGTAAACGTTTGAGCATGCGCGGCACAGCCGGAGGGGATACCTCTAACTTTTCAGCCAAGCTGGTGGTGCTCACCATCGGTTCGTATTCTTGTAACCGATAGATCTCGGCTAGGTATTCCCGCATCGCGGCGCTCAAAGACATAGTTTTTTATTTTAGCAGGGTTTCATCGTCAAAAAAATAAATTATATTATTCAAACCAGATTAAAACTGTGCATTGTCAATATTTTGCCAATCAGACAAAACTGTTTTCGTTTCAGAATCAAAAGAAAAAATGCCACCACCACCCGAAACATTCGGTGAATCAGCTATCGTAATCGATGCTTTTCGCAGATGTGACATTAAAAATGAGCCCACCGCCCCGTGAGTGACAATCACAAGCGATCCAGCCGTTTGGTCTGCTTGGATAAGTTGATCAACCGCAGCCACCATCCGTTTCTGTGCATGTTCGGCCGTTTCCCAGCCGTCTACACTGTCGGCCGGGTGTTTAAAAAGCAGCTCAGCGTTGAAATCATGCTGTTCAACAGGCAAATAACCGGTAGATGAGCGGTCTACTTCTTCAAGGCCCGCCTGCTGTATAACAGTCAAGCCTAATTGATCAGCTAAAATCATCGCTCCATCTAGCGCCTTTCGCTCATCACTTGAATAGACGGCCGTTATCGTTTTTAGCCACGGCTCGTCTAATAGATTCTCCATTCGTTGTCGGCCTTTAACCGATAATGGCCAATTTGGAACCGGCACATTAGGATCAATTACAACGTCGGGATGGGTAATCACATAAACCGTTTTCATGCGGTAATTTTAAGAGTCACAGTTTAAAACCGGACTTTTTATTATAATCTTCTTTTTAATTAACCGATTAGCGTAAATGTGGCGACTGAACACATCTTGCTCATCACTTGTCATTAGCCACATGCAATCAATGTCTGAAACAGCCCTTCTGTGCGAAGATCTATCAAAATCATTTACAACAGACCAACCTGTTGTGCGTAATCTAAACCTTAAAGTAAATCAGGGACAGATCCTGGCACTGCTAGGCCCAAGTGGCTGTGGAAAAACAACAACGTTGCGCTTGATGGCGGGTTTTGAGAATCCAGATCAAGGTCGAATTGAAATAGCGGGGCAAGAAGTTGTTCGTATCAACGGCCGACACTCTCATTTTGTCCCGCCTGAAAAGCGGCGTATCGGCATGGTTTTCCAGGATTATGCCATTTTCCCCCATCTATCCGTCTGGGATAACATCGCTTTTGGGATTAGGCGTAGTCCTACAGTTAAAGATCGCGTGTCCGAAATGCTGGCGTTTGTTGGACTAGATGGCTTAGGTGATCGAATGCCGTCTGACTTATCTGGTGGCCAACAACAACGTGTGGCTTTAGCTCGCGCTCTGGCTCCGGAACCAGCCATCTTACTCATGGACGAGCCATTTTCAAATTTAGATGCAGCTCTACGGAAACAAGTTCGTTATGAAGTACGCTCGCTTTTACGCAAAAGCGGCACAACCGCCATATTTGTAACCCATGATCAAGAAGAAGCTCTATTTTTGGGTGACCATGTCGCTATCATGAATCAGGGTCACATCGAACAAATCGGTCCACCAGAAGTCATCTTTCATCTCCCCCGTACCCGCTTTGTTGCTAATTTCATCGGCCAAGCAGATTTTGTCCCGGCACAAATGACTAACTCTGGCTTGATGACAGCAATGGGGAAGGTTCCACAACAGGTAAACGCATCAGTTGGCTCAAATATCGATATCGTCATTCGAGCTGACGACATTACGATCAGTGAAGTTGAGCCAAATACGGGCAACGGGCACATCGTTTCCTCACAATTTATCGGGATGAACTACATTTATGAGGTTGAGTTAGGAGATGGGACTCGCATCCATACGATTCAACCACATATTAATCGCATCGCGGAAGGTACTCCTGTAAAGGCTCAGTTTGTTTCAGACCATCCGCTCGTTTGGTTTAAAGCGGAACGTTAACCTAAACCGTTCAGGGTTTAGAAGCTTGAACGGCCTTCATGCCAGCTAGCTCTTTATAACCGCTTCAAGTTCTGCAATTTTAGCCTGCACCATCTCAGCGATTCCACTCAACATCGGTACATCAAAACGAAACTCTGCCCCGGCCGCTTCAAATAGCTCGGGTAGCGTTTTTGTCGCGCCATATCCCAAAGCGGTTTTGTAATCAGCCAGAGCTTTCTCAGCTCCATGCTCCATGCTGTTACGCCAAACCTGCATTGCCCCAACTTGCGCCATCCCATATTCGATATAGTAAAAAGGGATTTGGAAGATATGAAGTTTACGATGCCAACCAAGCTTGCGGAATTCTTGCTGGTCGTCACCATAGTTAATCGCCCCTAAAAAGCGTTCTTCCATTTCGAGCCATTTTGCATCAAGCATATCGGCCGTCAGTTCCCCTTCACTTTCATCGTAGGTATAAACCCAATGCTGAAACGCATCGACCGTTGCCATATAGGGCAAAAAGAGCATATCAGTCCGCAAGTGCTCAAGAAAAGCGCGAGCGGCATCTTTTTCATTGTAGTAGCCACCGGCCGATTTCATGAGATATGGAGCAGCCAACTTTTCCATGCTCATTGAGGCTACTTCACAAAATTCAAGTGGGGCTTGCTCTTGCCACGTCAGGTTTTGATGCCCTTCATAATCGTGAAATGCGTGGCCCGCTTCATGCAGAAGCGTTTGAACGGTATCATGGCTCCCAATACCATTCATGAAAATAAACGCTTTGCGCTGCTGTGGCATACGGGTGCAATAACCACCCATTGCCTTACCAGAACGAGATTGAAGGTCAAGTAGATTATGCTCAGCCATGTCAGCAAAATGCCGGCCGAGTTCAGCATCAAGGTTATTAAAAATATTAATACCGCCTTGAATTAACTCATCTTCAGTTTTATACGGCTTTAGCGGAGGTAGATCTTCGGCCTGAATCGCCATACTTCGCTCTGGAAGCCAGTCCCACGGCCGAATATCATCTAAACCACGCCCAATTTTTATTTTCTCTAGAATGCTGTTTGCAACAGGCACAATCGCTTCTTCAATTGCCGTATGAAAAGAGGCACAATCGGCCGCAGAATAATCAAATCGACCCATTTCCCGGAACCGAAATTCACGATAGCTGGAAAATCCAGCATTTGCAGCTTTCTGCTTACGCAATTTCAGCAATTCTAAATAGATGCCGTTCAACTCTTCACGAATCTCAAACCATCCATTTTTCATCGCTTTCCAGGCCCGCTCACGCACATTTCGATCTTGGTCTTGCAAATAGACAGAGATTTGGCTCATGTTGAGCGGTTCACCGTCCCAGTTAATCGTCACGCCACCAGTGATTTGGTCATACTGATTGGTGAGTTTTGTGATTTCAGTTGAAAGACGGATATTTTCTTCACGAAATAAGTCGGCTTCATTTTGCATGTCCCTGAGCATCAGCTGAATATCATCATTTTGATAACCGCTCTCAAGTAGGCGTACTTTTAAATCTTGGTCTGCTTGTGCCACTTTAGGGATAATATTTTCAACAATGCTTAAATACCGATTCCGAATCGCATCGTCAGTTGTATCTAAAGTTGAGTCGATATATGTCTGGGTATACGCTTCCTCAAAAATTCGTGATAGATCAGACCAATCTTTAAGCCATTTTGGAGTCGATTTATTATTAAGCGGCCGTTGTAGTAGCTCAGTGTAGATGGGTTCATAGCTTTCCCATTTATCAGTTGCACCGCTTTCCAGTAGTTGTTGAATTGAATCAGACATGGCTATCACTCCATAAATTATTTTAGGTAAAAAAAAACCCCCTGCGCTAGGGGGTTCTACCTGGTTGAAAATCTTCTGAGGCGACGACCGGATTCGAACCGGTGATGAAGCTTTTGCAGAGCCTTGCCTTACCACTTGGCCACGTCGCCGAGTTAAAACAGTACTTCGATGTAAATGAAAACAGCAGGCTAATCCTGCTGTTTGTGTGAGCGGGCGAAGAGATTCGAACTCTCGACCTTCTCCTTGGCAAGGAGACGTTCTACCACTGAACTACACCCGCAATTTGGGAGATAGTCCTAAAACTATCTCCCAGTGCCAAGACCCAGACTCGAACTGGGGACACCTGCATTTTCAGTGCAGTGCTCTACCAACTGAGCTATCTCGGCATTTCCTTCAGTGTTTCCGTGAAGGGATCAGAATTCTATTAAATACCTAAGTGGAAGTCAAATAATTCTTAGAGCTATTTACACAATCCAAGTATGAAAAAGTAAGGTCAGAGAGTTTGGCGCCGTCTAGCGTTCTGTTATACTGATCAAATTAAAGTAGATCAATCAGGGGAGTGGTTGTGACCCGGTGGTTGCCCTGGTCTTCAAAACCAGTGGCCGGTTGCACTGAGTAAGCGGCGGTGGGTTCGACTCCCATCCATTCCCGCTAAAAAGCATGAGTTTTCATGCTTTTTTTTTGCCTAAATTCGAGTAAACCAAACCCAAGCTGATCGCCATGGATCTCGATCCTCAACCTGGGTTGTGCCGACTTCAATATGATCTTGGCGAAAGCCGTCTGCAAAAAGTGAGTCTATCCGGCCGGCCATGATTCCATGTGGCCGTTCTCCTTCTTCAAGCTTTTCATTGCGCACGTGAGCAAACAACAAGTAGATAGCCCCCGGCCGCAACAATCTTTTCAAACTATCTCGATATTCAACAAGCTCTTCGTCAGGAAAAGAGTGCATGCAACCGATATCGATGGCCAAATCGTATGGTCCAGTTAGCATGTCGGGCGATGAAGCCGACCCTTCATAGAAATTTACCTGCGCCGCCAAGCCTGCATCTGCAGCTCTTTGTTGGGCACCGGCGATGGCCGCTGGAACATAATCAATTCCGTCAGCCATCCAGCCGTGCTTTGCCAGATAAATGGCGGTCCGCCCATAGCCGCAGCCGAGGTCTAACGCCCGGCCGGGTTCTAATTTAGGTACAAGCGCAATTACCTCCGGCGGAGGAAGCTCATCATTCCAAGGAAGCTGCCCCGTTTCATACCGTTCTACAAATCGTTGATAAGTTTCGTTTGTCATAATTTAAATTGTTAGAAACAATGAGAACAGGATCAGCTAACACATCGATCCGTTATTCACATACAAATAAAAGGATGGTTTGAATGATTGTCGAGAGATTACAAAAATTAGCAACCTATAACGATTGGGCATGGAACCATGTCATCGAATCTGTCAGCCAAATTCCGAAAGATGAA
Organism: Anaerolineae bacterium; assembly: GCA_045105475.1. Lineage (GTDB taxonomy): Bacteria > Chloroflexota > Anaerolineae > Promineifilales > Promineifilaceae > WTJY01. Next base: position 15,137 of record JBGCDP010000052.1, on the reverse strand, counting down.
TTCACAATGGAGCGGCCGTTTTTCTGGGGATCGCTACATGGATTGCTAGCACATAGCTTGGCGGCCGAAATTATTTGGATCGAGCGTTTAAATGGTAATAGCCCAATGATATTGTATGGAACAGATGATTTTAAATCGGTTGAAGAAATTGTAGATACATGGAAAGAAGTCAGAACGCGCTGGCAAACCTATCTAAATAACTTAACTGACGAGCAAGCGATGTCAATCTGCACATTTATTGGGACCGAAGGAAATCAGCGCCAATGCTTTATTGCGGACATCATCCAGCATGTGTTCAATCACGCAACCGATCATCGCAGTCAAATGACCCCCATTTTGTATCAGTTAGGATATCCAACAACATCACTTGATTATATTTATTTCTGTGAGGGTTGTGTCAGTTAGTCAGCGCTTTTGGTTTTAAGTACAGGTTGTATAAACATTGTATAACTTAGATATATATAAGTAAGAATTTAGGAGTCGTAGTAGGGGGTGTGGAAAGTGGGGATAACTTTTTTCTCGCCCTGCATCCTGGGGGGAGAATCGCTTCACCCCAGGATGTACTGTTACAAAACAATTTTTTCTAGGGGGCAACTGTGTATAACCTCGGACCCAACCCTTGGATAACTTTTTTGGCGATAAAAGCTTGAAATTAGTACTTTTATGTAGTAACCCCCATATGTGGGTCTTAACATGTTGTTAACGGAAGATATTCCTGACCGATAAAAGCCATAAATACACGAGGTTGTGGGAAAAAGTGAAAAGTTATCCACTAAAAAGGGGGTTATTCCACAGTTTTGCACCACTTATCCACACTATGCGGCTTCGCATATCCCACAGATTTGGGATATTTGTAAAGATTGTATGATATTTTATACCCACATATAGGGGGTATTAAGGTCCGCATTCTTACGGGATTGTTCTGGAATGTCGGGATGTGGGTGATAAACTTTGAGGTATGTCTAAAAAATCGAAAAAAACCAAAACCGTTGGCCGAGCACAGTCCGGGAAGCAACCACAGCGAAATATGTCAGATGTGATTTTTGCTATTGGGGTTCCGTTATTTGGTGCCTTTCTCTTAGGGCAAGTGGTGATCCGTTTGACAGGCGCTTCGTCCGGATCATTGGCGAGTAGCTCAATTATTCTGGCTAGCTTAGGTTTGATTTCGATGTTTTATGGAATGAATAAATATGGCACTAGCGGGATGGGGTTGCGAGGCGGCCGGCCGATGTTTGCCGGTTCTGGGTTTGCTTTCTTAGCGTGGGTTGTCATTTTGCTTGCCCGCATCTTTTTTCTTGCGATTGATGAAAATGCTATGTTGGTTGAGCCACTTTCCCCGATTTTTTTCTACCTGCTTATATTTGAAGCGTTTGCCGTACAGCTTTGGACATTTAGCCTCGTATTTAAAAGCGTTTCAGATGCTTGGGGAGGCTTGACGGCCGCGGTTGTAAGTGGGCTCCTTTTTGCTGGGATTGCCTTCTTCTTTTTCCAAGAAGCTCGATTTTTAGAACCACTGTTTGGATCTGTGTGGCTAACGGCCGTGTCTATCCTTTATATGGCGACGTGGGGAATTTTATACGGTATGATTCGACTACGTACTGGGAGTATTTTGGGCATTGTAATTGTACAAGCGATGCAAAGCCTAACGGTGTGGGAACTGCTACCTCCGTTTGAGTTTCTAAATGAAACCAATTACAGCCCGCTCTTTTTTACAGTTACAGGTGTTCTTTTTGCCATTTTGATTTGGCGCCTGTGGCCGACAGAGTTAGACGATTATCGTATTTGATGCTGAATGTGGTTGCGAATGCTAAATCACCATAAACTTATTTAATTAAAAATCTAACCTATCAGCTTCTTTTGTTTAGTGCTGATGTGCTGATTAGTTAAAAAGTGAGGTATCCCATGAGTTATGAATATATTTTGACCCGAACCGAAGGGAAAGTTGGCGTTGTTCAATTTAATCGGCCGAAAGCTTTAAATGCACTAAGCCCTGGCTTGATGCAAGAAACGATGACGGCCCTCGAAGCATTTGATGCTGATCCTGAAATTGGCTGCATGATAGTGACTGGAAGTGATCGGGCGTTTGCGGCCGGAGCTGACATTAAAGAAATGGCTTCTGCAACGGTTGTCAAAATGGGTCAAAGCTCTTTCATTAATCAATGGGACCGTTTTCGGAATATTAAAAAGGTTGTGATTGCGGCTGTTTCAGGCTTTGCTTTAGGCGGTGGCTGTGAATTTGCGATGGCGTGTGACATGATCGTCGCGAGTGAAACGGCACAGTTTGGTCAGCCAGAAATCAATCTGGGAATTATTCCTGGGGCTGGCGGTACTCAACGGATGACCAAAGCGGTTGGTAAAGCGTTGGCAATGGAAATCTGTATCAACGGCCGCTTTTTATCTGCAGCTGAAGCCGAGAAATATGGTTTGATCAATCGTGTCTTTCCACCCGAAGTTATGATGGACGAAGCCGTGAAATTTGCTAACGAAATCGCACATCGTGCTCAAATTGCTGTGCAAGCAGCAAAAGCTGCTGTCAATGCCTCGTTTGAAATGCCGTTAGCTGCCAGTGTTGCTCACGAACGAACGCTCTTCTATTCACTTTTTGCGACTGATGATCAAAAAGAAGGAATGGATGCATTTGTTAACAAACGGAAACCGAACTGGACCAATCAATAAAACTAGGTGCTGGAGGCTGTCATTTTTATAGCAAACAGTCTCTAGCATGTCTCTATGCTTAAACCTTATTACCGGACCCTACTCATTATTTTTGTTTTCACGTTTTTGACAGTGGGAACAGTTACTGCAGCCGAAGTAATTTCTGGGGCCGATTCATGGTTGCTTGAAGCCGATCAAACTTTAAATGATGATCTCTATGTTTCTGGTGGCGATATTACAATTGAAGGGACTCTGAATGGTGATGTGGTTGCCGTCGGTGACTTTTTACGCATCCAGGGTGAAGTAAACGGCGATGTTATCTTTGTTGGGGGTGGCTTACTGATAGATGGGGTTGTGAATGGCGACGTACGTGCAGCTGCTCCTTCTATTAGTATCCAAGGAACTGTTAAAGAAGATTTGACGTTCGCCGGTTGGTTAGGTGTGCCTGGGTATGAAGCCCAATTTCAAATTGGAGACAATCGGAATCTTGTTTTTGGGACGCATATTTTGGGCGGAATGATCGAGGGAGATGCCTATGGCTATAGTGGCTTACTCTCGCTTGAAAATAGTGAGATAAAAGGGGATGTACTTGGAAATATCACAGGGCTAGAGCTCGAGCAGAGTAAGATCAACGGCAATATTGATATTTCGGTTTTGCAAATTGTGGTAGATGAAGAAAGCCGGGTATTAGGGCCAGAAGGTTTTCGCTACCGTAGCGCTATTCCTGCTGAAGTTTCAACCCTCACTGAAACGATTAATTATGATGCGATTGAACCGGAGCCGACCGATTGGTTGCTTATCTTGCGTACAATTTTCGGCCGTATTGCTGGGCTTTCTATTTTAGGCTGGTTTATTTTGCGTTTTCGCCCTAACTGGTTGATTGAGCCGGTTGCCGCAATTAATTTGCGACCGGGATGGGCTGGCTGGCTAGGTCTAACCATTTCCACCACTCTCTTCTTGGGCTCTTTCGCATTTGCTATCCTAATTTCCTTTTTTTGGGGAGGGTTGGCGGCTATAACTTTTGCTGGATTTATTATTTTCGGTTTGGGGACTTTATGGTTCCTAAGCCCTTTGATTGCTGGATTTTGGATTGGTCAGCGTCTGTCTGAACTCCCGTTTCAAGGACTATTGTTTGGATGTGGCCTAATTGTTGCTTTGCAGTCGCTCCCTCTACCGCTTTTCGGATTTAGCGTATCGTGGTTCGCTTTTGTTTTAACGTTAGGGGGACTGTTTCTTGCTCCTCGTATTGAGCAGCTACCAAGCCAGGTCTAATCTAAAGTTTGCTGCTTTCAGGTAACCACGTTTCATGAACGTGGTGCCACATTAGTCCGGCCGGAGCTTGTTTGTTTCTACTCAACAATACAGTACTGAGTCGGCCGCGCCATTCTGAATCTCCTTTTTCTAACTGCCATTCTTCATAGGTTGCCAGATAATAATCCCCCATTTTATGTTGGATACACATATTTTTGACTTTAATGTCTAACCCCAGCCTTTTTTTATAAGCGTTATAAAGGCTGCTGGTTAAATTATCAATAGGGTCTAGCTCACCTGATGGGTGTGCAATCATAAAATCAGCAGAGGTTGCCGTACTAAATCGTTTGAACTGTTCTTTTGTTTCAGGTACGACGCCGTTAAACCAGTCGATAAAAAAATCGTGTAACCGTTTAATCTCAGCTGAGATTTCATCTTCCTCTGTTTTTGAAAAATTCTTCATATCTAACTTTTATCCTCTTAATCCTGAATAGAGCTGTGCTATAATCGATCCATCTTACATTTTTTGTGAGAATGTTCAACTCTTCACAAGCTAGGTGACCGCTGTTTGGCACTTAACTTGTTTGTAAAATAAAAATAATATCGGCCGATAGAAGGGAATGATCAATCGGCCGGAATTGGAGATTAATATGGCAAAAAAACCACCTTCCGCATATAAAGATAGAGATGTAAAAAAAATCCGCACAGCTCGTGACTGGGTCATTATTGCGATCTACATTGTTTTGGCACTCGCACTCGTTGTACCTTTGGTAACTAGTTTGTTCGGTTCAACCGGCGGCGGCGCACACTTCTAGATAACCCTAGAAGCAATGGAAAAAGTGAGGAAGAGAGTTTCTTTTCCTCACTCGAATACTGAGGGTCGTCTAAATCCATCCGCGCAGCCAATAATAAAATAAACCTACATACTCTTTCATCGATTCAGTTGTGACATTGATGAATTTTGCTTTAGGGGGCAAATTAAGCAGATTGAAATTCTTGCCTATGTTTCCATTGGCAATATCCGGTTCGCCTGTCACAAAATAATCTGTTGGGGCGGGAATAACATCAAACCCCTGTTTTTCAAAAACAGCTTTTGCTCGGGGCATGTGTCGGGCTGTTGTGACTAAAACAATTTTGTTGATGTCGGTATCCTTAAGTAATTCAACCGTGTTCAGCGCATTTTCTTGAGTATTTTGTGAATGTGGCTCGATCATTATTTTGTCTTCGGGTATGTCCAACATTATCAACAGCTCCCGCATCCCGGCCGCCTCCGATCGATCACCCGGATCCCAATAGACCGTCACCCACCCCCCGGTTGTTACGATTACTGGTGCATATTCTTTTTTGAATAAAAATGCTCCATGAATGACACGATCACCCCCTTCACTTACTTCAGGATGTTGGCGAGGATGTAGATTCGGCTTGGTGCCACCCCCTAAAATAACAATGGCGTCGGCATTGGGATTCTGGGTAAGTGGTGGGTATTGTGACTCGAGACTATGAGAAATCCAATGGGCAAAGTAGAAATTGCCGCTGATAAAAACAACTAAAAATCCGACTAAAGCGATCCATGAATTTAATGACCACGATCTTTTCCACAAGTCGAGCAAGATTAGGCTTAAAAATATGAGGCTTATAAAGCCAGCTGGGTAAAAAAATAGCGGAAGGAGCTTAGATAAAAAAACAGAACTCACCTGCTAGCGTGATATGACGCCTTGATTTAGAAGATGGTTTGCTCCATCCATAATCCAATCGCTATCGTCCATTTCTAGGATAAGCCGCGGTCTATGTTCAATTTGTTTGAGTGCTTCGAAAAGAGCATGAAAGTTGATATGCCCTTTTCCGGGTGGCCAATGCCGATCATCTAGACTATCGGTATCTTGAAGATGTATGTGGCCTAACTGTGTTCCGGCCGCCGCAACCCATTGATCTGGTGACGGGCCGCCCCCAGTTTTATGCATGATCATCGCGTGACCTATGTCTAGACTCATTTTCACAAATTCTGATTCAAAGGAATTAACGAGAGCCAGCAACATCGCAGGGTTTTTGTCATAGATGTTTTCAATCACAATTGTGCAATTAAGATCGGTCGCGGCCGCTACAACATCGTTCATTGTGCGATGTGCAGCATCGATCTGCATTTGCAGCTTGCTGTCTCTGCCAAAGTTTAAAAATGGATTCCCGAAATAGTTAAATGGACTGTGGATAACCATGTGGGTTGCCCCGACAAATTCAACAAAGTCTAATGCCTGTAGCATGCGATCTCGAATCGTCAGCTGTATTTTGCTGTCAAAGGCGCTGATATTGACCCCGTGGAAGGGGCCATGAATACCCATTCGGCCGGAATACCCATCGAGCTGGCTTTTTAGCATCTGAGCCAGCGGCCGCCAATCGGCATCTAGCAGAGCTGGGATACAAGGATCTTGAATTTCGAGATCACGATTTTCAGCAAATAGCCAATCTTTAAATTTTGGTAGGTCAAATGAGGTCATTGCTGCGCCAACGACAAACGGTTCACTCTGCGTCATTATTTAATTCCTTTATGGTCGATCAAGTTTTGCTGTTGGAGTGCCTGCTTAATCTCTATCTTTTTTTCTGCAACAAGTTTTTGTTGCTCCGGCCAAAACATTTGATCAATTTTATCTAAGGGGCACCATTCAGGTTCGTATTCATGCTCAACATCAGTTGGCTGAAACTCAACTTGATTGGTTGTAAATAGAAAAATATGTGTTGTGCTCCAGTGAGTTTTCTTGAAGCTTAATCTTTCTAAGACGCCCAGTTTTTGAATCAATTTAAGTTGGTGGATACCAGCTTCTTCGCCTACTTCTCTGCGAGCCGCTTGCTCCAATGTTTCCCCTATTTCAACTCCCCCTTTAGGCAGTACATGATGTTCGCGCCCTTTTTCTTTAACAAGGGCAAATAGTATCTTTTTAGAGGTTTGATCGATGCGACATACGATACCACCGGCCGATGTTCGGTCAATTGCTTCAGAATGTCGCTGATAATAGCTTTGGTCTATCATGAGGGTCAAAATATACGATAACTGTGGATAACTAGCACTTTTCTGTGGAAAGCTGTGGATAACTTTTTGGATAACTGCTGTAAAAGTGGGTTTACATTAAGTAAAGTTGCCGATTTATTGAAAAATTTTCACCAAAACTTTTGAAAAATGGACTTTTTACACCGTAAATTATAGTTTGGGCATAAAAAAAGCTCTCATGAGCAAGTTGTGCATCATCAGAGCTTTTTGGGTTAACTGTGGATAAATTTAATCGATGTTTAATCTTGTGGTTGTAGTTCTTCAACCGGTTCACTTTTGGCAGTTTCTTCGAAGTCGGCGTGATCGTCGCGTAACTTGTGCAGCCCGTTCCTGACAACAGTGAGTGAGCGGAGCAAATCATCTTCTAAGCGAGACAACTGATTGAGCACATAGATGTCTGCATCATCTCGTAATTGAGCCGCTTCATTTCGTGCACGCTGATCGACTTTCTCAGCCCGATCTTGAGCCAGTTTCACTATCGAGTCACGATTAACGAGCTCATCTGCTTCTTTTTTGGCGATTTCTTTGATGCGCTCTGCTTCTTCGCGAGTCTGTGCCATCACGCGATCTTTTTCAGCATAAATGCGGCCGGCTTTTTTAACTTCTTCCGGAATATTTGCCCGCATCTGATCCAAAATATTAAATAGGCGATCTTCATCAACGATGATACTAGCGGTCATCGGAATGCGTCGGCTCTCTAAAAGTAATTTTTCCATGCGATCAAGAAGGTGCAGAATATCCATAATGTTTTATCTTTCCTAGCTCCGAATATCAATTGTTGTACTTATACAACACGCGTTTGTCCATTATAGTAGAAAAGTGGTCAATGATGCAACGCTATAAAAAATATCGGTGTTTAAGTTATTTGTTGTAATAAGCGCGGTCTTCTTTATAGTACGCATAAAGCGCTTTTTCGACGGCCGGCGGGACCATGCTGCTCACGTCACCACCTAACGACGCTATCTCACGCAAAGTCGTACCACTTAAAAACGTATGCTCTTCCTGTGTCATCAGGTTCACCGTTTCAATTCTGGGGTTCAGCCGCCTGTTGGCCAAAGCACTGCGGAATTCGAACTCAAAATCAGAAAAGACACGCATACCACGAACCAAAACCGTTGCACCGATGTTGTCAGCAAAGTCAACAAGCAAGCCACTAAAGGGGGTGACTGTGACATTGTTTAAATCTTTAATCGCATCCTCGATCATGGCACAGCGTTGATCAATCGAGAAGATTAATTTTTTGCTGGGGATTCGATGATCATAGACACCGACTGTTAGCGTATCGAACAGATTTGCTCCACGTGTGATTAAATCTAAGTGGCCGTAATGGATGGGGTCGAACGTTCCAGCGAAGATAGCGCGTATGTGTTTGGTCATAGGAAGAAAGGAGGTTAGAGGTGAGAAAAAGAGGTTGGTTGAGAGAATGTCTCTCTTCCATGGGCTCTTGTTTCTCTACTTTAAATTAGCTGATGTCGCCCGCGTTTTCCCAAAAGCGAGTCACGCGGTTGTGAAGTTCTTTATGTTCCGGCCGTTTTAGGCCTGGGTCAGTATCAAAAAGTTTTTCAGCCTCTTGGCGAGCTGCGTCAAACATCCCTTTATCTGTAAAGGATGCGAGCTGCATTTCTGGTAGTCCGCTCTGGCGTCGGCCGAAGAATTCACCCGGGCCACGCAGTTCTAAATCTTTTTCAGCTAGCTCAAAGCCATCATTGGTTTGCTCTAATGCCTTGAGCCTTTCTTCTGTATCGCCGGTGGCATCGCCTGAAATCAACAGGCAATATGATTTGTGTTCACCCCGGCCGACTCGACCACGTAATTGATGAAGCTGAGCTAACCCAAAACGATTGGCATTCTCGATCATCATCACCGTGCTGTTTGGCACATCGACTCCGACTTCAATCACAGTTGTTGAAACGAGGATATCGATTTCACCCGCATAGAACGCTCGCATCACCGCTTCTTTCTCGGCCGATTTCATCTTGCCATGCACTAAGCCTAATCTAAGGTCTGGGAAAATTTCAGTTGAAAGCCGTTCATACTCTTCAACGGCTGCCGTCGCTTCCATTTTTTCAGACTCTTCAACTAGGGGGCAGATGACATAGGCTTGGCGTCCTTGCTCGATTTGGCCACGCACAAACGCATATGAACGCTCTTTGGCTCGCGGCCGAATCCAGTGGGTATCGATTTCTTGGCGGCCGGGTGGCATCTCATCCAAAATAGACAGGTGCAAATCACCAAAGATAGTGAGTGCGAGCGAGCGTGGGATCGGTGTAGCAGACATGACCAGCAAATGCGGGGTTAGTGTTTCACCTTCTGGGCTCGACCCATTCATACTTGGCCCTTTGCTGCGAAGTGCGCCCCGCTGGTCAACTCCAAAGCGGTGTTGCTCATCGATTACTGCTAGACCTAAGTTTTTGAAAGCGACATCTTCTTGAATAAGAGCATGGGTACCGATAACCAAATCGATTTCACCAAGTGCCATGTTGGCATAAATCTCACGTTTGTCAGCGGCTCGGACACTGCCTGTTAGAAGTGCTAGTGTGAAGCCCATTGGCTCTAAAAGTTTAGACAAACCTGCATAATGCTGTTCGGCCAGGATCTCGGTCGGAGCCATAAGGGCTGTCTGAGTTCCGGCCGAAATTGCGCCGACGATAGCGGCAGCCGCGACAACCGTTTTACCTGCACCGACATCCCCTTGAAGCAACCGATTCATCGGCTGGCTGTTTTTCATGTCAGTCTGAAGTTCATCAATGACACGTTGTTGAGCACGGGTTAAGGTGTAGGGCAAGCTGTGGATAAAGTTATTGATAATTTCACCACGGATGGCCAATGCCCGGCCGGGGGAACCTACCCATTCATATTGTTGACCCAGCATGCCGAGCTGGAGCATAAATAGTTCGTCGAACATCAATCGACGCCGGGCCGCAATAAGTTGATCCATCCCTTCAGGCATATGGATTTGCTGGAGCGCTTCGGTAAGGGATGGGAGTTTTTGCCCTATGCGAACTGACTCTGGCAACGGATCACTGACTTTGTGTGCCCATTCGTTGACAGCCACTTTCGCAATTTGCTGCATACGGTAGCTGCTCAACCCTTTGGTTAATGGGTAGATGGGCACAATTTGACCATTGCGCAGGGCATCCATTGAGAGGAGTTCCCAAGATGGAGAGTTAAATACTTTGCGGCCGAGGTATTGCTCGACGGTGCCTGACATGACGATGCGTAGCCCAGAACGCAATTTCTGAGTCAGCCACGGCTGGTGATACCAAGTGGCGGTAATTTTTCCGGTACCGTCACTAATAACGGCCGACACAACTACCTGATTGTTGCGGGATTTGCGTGAGCGCACTTCCCAAATTGTGCCGATGAGCGAGACTTTTTCACCATATTGCAGCCGGTTGATCGGCTTCATGGTTGTGTAGTCGTCGTAACGATGCGGATAAACGTGCAGGATATCGCCAATCGTTTCGACTCCTAACTTCTCTAATAAGATGGCTAGTTTGGGGCCAACCCCCTTAATAGTTTCAACTGATTGAGCTAAACCGATAGGGTCAGGCTTGATTTCTTTGGGTGCTTTCTTTGCCGGCGGAGTCTTGGCGGCCGGCTGTTTATTTCTAGCTGGTTGCGATTTTGGTTTTGGTTGAGATCGTTCAGACCGCTTAGTCGTTGGTTCGCTAACTCGATCAGCCGGTTTTTCTTTTTTAGGCTGAGGCTTCGGTTGAGGTGGCGCTTTTTCAGGGGCGACTTCGGCCGGAGCTTGGGCCTTAGGTTGCGGCTGTAGAGCCTGCACTTTTGCTTTGCGCTCACTTAGTTTGTCGATAAGTCGATCAACCAACATTCTGCGGCCGTTGCCGGATGTTTGGTTGTAATCGGTTAGAGCTTGAGCCGTTTGCTCGATAAATGCAGAGTCAGCTTCATCAATAGCCTGCTCCCGGGCCTGCTCTACCCAAAAGGAGACAAACTGGCGAATGCCCCCAACGACGGCTTTGTTTTTGTACCCTTGCTGGGCTTCAAGCTTTAAAACGCTCTGAAGACGATCAAATGGTTTCGACATAGATTCGTGATTATACCCGCATTTTTAAAATTCGTGTTTTAGATCAATACCTATTTTAGTTAGTTGATAGGGCTCTGTTTTTTGATAAAAGCCAGAGGAGTTGATTGACCAACTTCAAATGCGCTTATTTAAGAATATCAAACAAAAATTAAGATTATTTGCCGTGGTTCAAATATTTTAGTGAGGTTCAAAAATTTAAAATCGACAGGATTTTCTGGCCTGCATTCACTAACCTTTCATAGTTTTTCGGAATTAAGGGTTAGTTTTAACGTTGACTTTATACAGCAAAAAGGTTTGCCGTAAGGTTGACTTTTGTGGCGAAAATTTCGGCTCTACCTCTGGTAGAGTCTCTTTTCAAGGAGGACCAAGGTCACATTTTTAAAAAGCAACTGTGCTCTGAATTACTAATCTACTGCATCAAATCGCTCATTGATCTGTAAGACCAAACTTAATAATCCGCCCCGTCTTACCCGGGCCAGTTGTTTCACTTTAGTTTCGGCCGGGTCTTACCAAGGAAAAGATTTATGAGCAAAAAATACATACTCGCCTGGAGCTTTATCGCAATGGGCGCAATACTACTTTCGATTTTTCAAATGACGCAGGCATCCGGAGTTAACTCTGTAACTCAAAACAATGATTGTGGACCATTAAGTCAAGAAGCGGAGCAGGGCCAACTATCTGGCGCCATGCAGATTGGCCAAGATTCAAACGCAAGCGGTGGACAATATGTTGCTGCTCCTCGTGATACAGAGGGGTCAAGCTCAATTACTGGGAACTCGGACAAAGTTGAGTTCTGTGTTTTGATCCCTGAAGATGGAGATTATCAAATTCAGGCTAGGGTGCATGCCCGTAGTGCTGGAAACAATTCAATGTTTGTGGCTGTGGGTGGCCTACCTTCGGCCGGATACCTATGGGATATGGATGTGAATGAGCGTTATGTCCAAGATATGGTTTCTGATCGGAATCAAAATGATCCACAAACGATCAGTTTAACAGCTGGGGCACATACACTGACATTTGCAAACCGCGAATCAGATACCCGACTAGACAGCTTCGAAATGATTCGAGTTGGTGGTGGGAGCAGCCCAACAGCTACACCGGTACCAGTTAGCGAACCAACAGCCGTGCCAACAAGCCAGCCCATTAACTTGCCTGCTGAAGGCAGCGGGATCGGCCAATGTGTAGGGCACTGTGTCATCCTACCGTTTGTTTTTGTTTCAAACTTTGAAGCTCCCCCAACACCAACGCCTGGGGAAGGTGCGCCAATAGGTGGCCCATCGCCTGTTTCATGTGGTGATTTAATTCAAGAAGCTGAGAATGGTGAGCTATTCGGCCGAATGGCGATTATTTCAGATGGGAATGTAACCGCCATTAGCGGGAACGATGCTGAGAATGCTAGTTTAGTGATGGCGGATCGGGCCGACTATTGTGTAACGATTAATCAGCCCGGGGATTACACCATTGCAGCTAATGTGAAATCATCTAGCTTCGGCTCAAACTCAATGTTTTGGACCCTAGATGGTTCCCCAGCAAGCGGCATGGTATGGCATATGAATGTATCAAATGGTTACAGTCTCCAGACCGCTTCTTCTGGAGGAAACCCAGAAGGGGGTAATGGTGGCCGAGAGGTTTATTTAGAAGCTGGTGATCACATCATTAGTTTTTATCATCGTGAACCGGGTGTAGCTTTAGACCGCATCGAGGTTGTGAGCATATCTGACGATGCTCCAGCACCAGGAGGTTCAGATCCAATTGATTCTGAACTGGGAGACTATAATTTCCCACTTATTGATTATTCGAATGTTGGATTAGGCGGTGGAATTCCTAATTATCCGAATGAGATCAGGGTGACGGGGTGGTCACAAAGTGACATCGAACGTGCAATTAATAGTGCCCAGCCCTTTACTCGAATTATTTTACCGGCAGGTACATACAATATTGGGACACTCAAAATAACAAAAAGCAATGTGGCCCTTGTTGGAGAAGGAAACGGTTGTGGAGAAACAATCCTAAAATTTGGCGGGCAAGATACTGGGATCCTAATTGGCAACAATGGGAGCCTTGGCTCATCTGTTAATTTAGCCATCAATGCCGGCCGAAATAGTAAATCGATAACTGTTTCTGATGGTGGCGGATTTAATGTGGGCGACTATGTCATGGTCCGACAAAACGATGATAGTGAGCTTTTTCGGGCTGACTTAAGCCGTAACCCTGATGAAGACTGGGTTCTGAACAATGCGACCCAGATGAATAAGATCATCAGCAAAAATGGGAATACGTTAATTCTAGAAGGTGGTTTGAACCTCGATTACAAAACATCTTTAAATGCGCGTGTGACCAAGGTAAACAATATGATTTCAGGTGTCGGCATCGAGAACCTGACGCTTGAAAGAACATCTGATGATTCGGCCGCTAGTGCATCAGCCAATATTTATATGACATATGCCGCAAACTCTTGGGTTCAAGGTGTGCATACTAAAAATTCAGTCCGGGCTCATATCTTTTTAAGCCGATCTTATAAGAGCGAAATTCGAGGAAACTATCTCGATGCATCGTTTAACAATGGATCAGGCGGGCATGGGTATGGTGTAAGACTCCAAGGTGGTACAACTGACGTGCTTGTGGAAAACAATATTGCTAGGCTCATGCGACATTCGTATATTGCCCAAATTGGTGCGAATGGAAACGTGTTTGGCTACAACTATTCGGCCGATCCATATGGAGAAGGGTTCGGAGAGATCTATACCGATTTAAGCGTTCATGGTGGGTTTGGACATTCCAATTTATTTGAAGGGAATCAGGCTCAGCATGCGAAGATAGACAATATCCATGCGTCGAACTCATGGAACCTGTTTTTCCGTAACCGACTAGAGCAAGACATTGATAATTACACTTATAAGAATGAATTGATGTCTAAAGGTGAAACGACCCCACATATCTGGGTGCATGAGAATCAGTATTACAACACCTTCTTAGCCAATGAGATTGGCTTCCCTGGAGCTAACCCAGCCACTCAGGCGGTTGGATTTAGCGACGGCCGGACCCGAGACAACTTTACAGTGTGTAAGTTCACCAATAGTAGCGATGGAGAGAGAGGCTGCGGCCGGACACGGGAAACGACCTTGATCCATGGTACCCATGACTTTTTAACCGGCGAGACGACTTGGGATAGCTCAATCGGTGCGACAAGTTTTCCAGCGTCTGCTTATAAGAGTCAAAAACCAAGCTTCTGGGGCAGTACGGCTTGGCCAACCTTTGGTCCAGATACGCTAAACCAGAATGAGGCCAACAAGATCGTCCCAGCTAAGTCTCGTTTCTTAGCCGCACAGCAAGGGAATGGCAGTTTCTGCTACTTGGGTCGTTAGCGTAAAACAGGCTCAGTAGGCGTTTAAGTGATGGCGCGGCCGATTTTCGAAAATCGGCCGCGCCTTTTTGTTTGTGCTCAATATTAAGAAGAATGAGCCTGCTTGTTCGCAACATCATTCTCAAGTGATGTTAGAACAGCCTGCCAACTATTTAGATCAGTAGATGAGGGAGCGCCTGCGGCAGAATCTAAACTCCGAAAGGAAGAAAGACCATTGTTTAAGAGCAGAAAGGTGATCTTACCCATTGTTTCAGCTGATTCTCGCATCCCATTTTTTATCCAAGCTTTTATCAGCATATACATTCCTCCAGAAACGAAACTTGTCTCGTAATCTGCGTAAAGTTGAGCTCCTTTTGGGGGAGGGAAATGTTTGTCAACTTCACTTTTTAGCGATTTGATATGAGGGCTTAGCGCTTCAATTAATAAATCTTTGTTCTCTACTTGCAATACCCACTTCAACTTTTCGCTATGTAGCAGCCATTGCTCATACGATAAGGTTAAGAGCTGGAGGACATCCAGAACTTCCCCCTCTTTGCGCTCATGAAAAACGACATGGTGTATCTTCTGAAATAGATCATCCATGAGACTGAATAGTAGCGTTTCCTTCGTTGCAAAATGCTGATAAAAAGTTGGCCGGGAGACATCAGCCTCTTCAACAATTTCTTTGATCTGAATTTTTTCCAAAGGTTTCCGTCTGAGAAGGGAGATTAGTGCAATCTGTAACAGCTTACGCGTGCGACGAATCCGCCGATCTACTTTTCTTTTATTTGTCATTT
>JBGCDP010000051.1:0-34893 GCA_045105475.1 Anaerolineae bacterium | reverse complement strand
CTTCGGGATTGAGCGGCTCGCCTGCCCCGATGCAGTAACGTAAGTTAGAGAAATCACGCGAGCTAAGATCTTGCTGAACCAGCATCCGATAAACGGTAGGGGGGCCGCATAAAATATTGACCGGATATTTTTCAAGCATATCGAGAATGCCGTCGGCCGAAAATCCTTTGGTGTGGTGTACAAAGACGGTGGCTCCCATGTTCCACGGGCCGAAGAAGCTGCTCCAGGCCGCTTTGGCCCAGCCGGTGTCTGAAATATTCCAATGGAGTTGACCCGGCCGATTATCGAGCCAATATTTTCCGGTTGAGACATGGCCCAGCGGATAGCTGGTGTGGGTGTGCAGCGTCATCTTTGGGTAGCCGGTGGTGCCCGATGTGAAGTAGCAGATGGCATTTTCATCGTGATCGGTGTCGACCGTTTCAAACTGGTCAGATGCGGCGCCAACTTCGGCCGCGTAGTTTTTCCAGCCGTCTCGTTCTGGGCCGATGAGGATCGGCGCGATCATTGTTGGGCATTGGTCGGCTACAGCTTCGTATCGTTCTGCATAAACTTCAGAGGTGATAAAGCAGGTCGCATCGGCCCGATTGATCCGGTATTCGATGTCTTTTGGCGTCATCTGTGAGGTGCCTGGCGATAGGATGGCCCCCATGCGTAGACAGGCGGTTGAGATCGTCCACCATTCGCTTTCACGACTGAGCATGATCACCACAACGTCCCCCCGTTTGACACCCAATCCTGTCAAAACGTTGCACAGCTTGCGTGACTCAACGCTGACGTCTGCATAGGACATCCGTTTTTCATTGCCGTCATCGTCTACCCAGAGCAGGGCTTGCAGATCGGGATCTTCAGCCGCCCATTTGTCTACAACGTCACGGGCAAAGTTAAACTTGTCGGGCCGTTCCCATTCAAATTCTGCATAGGCTTTATCATAATCGGTCATGTTCCAAGTGGGGTTCGGCATGGGGTTTTCTCCTAAAAAATACAGCTTTGCTTAATTCTGTTTGTACTTTAGTCCAGACCGTTTTGAAACGCCAGCTTAATTTTTCTGTGCTTTTTTAACCGCTTCGTACCTTGTAGACACCTCTAGTTTTTTCAAGATTTGTGATACGTAGTTACGTACCGTTTTTTCGCTCAGAAAAAGCTTTTCAGCGATTTGACCATTATCTAACCCCGCTTCAATCTCAGCCAAAACCTCTTGCTCACGGCTGCTCAGGGTTGGCTTGCTCTCTTCCGCTAAGGTTGGAGTAGCTGTGTTTATCTGCTGGAAATAATCCATGATGCGAGAGGCGATCCCTGGCCCGAATACAGTCCCTCCGTTGGCAACAGTGCGAATTGTAGACAGCATCTCTCGATGGTTAATCCCCTTCAGCACATAGCCACACGCCCCGGCCTGCATCGAATTAAAAACAGACTGTTCGTCTTCAAACATGGTGAGCATCAGCACGTTGATTTCTGGATAAGCCTGCTTAACTTGGCGAGTGAGTTCGATGCCGTTTTCACCTGGCATTTGGATATCCATGAGTAAAACATCCGGCCGTGCCTCTCCCATCTTGGCCAAAATATCAGTGCCGTTTTCAGCTTCTCCTACCACCTCAAAATCTGGCATCGCTTCAAGCAATATTCGTAACCCGTCACGAAAAATTTGGTGGTCATCGATAAAAAAGACTTTGATGCGTTCAGTCATGGTGTTTTTCTCCGGTTTCTTGGGTTTGGGGTAAAGGAAGTGTGACACGAATCGATGTGCCAGACGGCCGTAAACTGATCACCGATAGCTCTCCACCTAACTCTTCGGCCCGTTCTCGTATTGAAGTCAGCCCTACTCCCCGCTTTGTTTTTAGGGTCATGCCGATTCCATTGTCGTCGATTTTAACCAACAAGCTTTTGCCAGACCCAACTGTGACCTTGCACTTGGTTGCTTGGGAATGCTTAATCACATTGTCAACGGCCGTTTGGATGATGCGGTAAGCGGCAACTTCAGTGGCTGCATTGATGTGGGGGAGCTGATTGGGCAACTCGAGTTCGATATGGCAGTTCGATTTGTTTTCATTTTTATTTTCATTGATTAAGCTCTTGATCGCTCCAATCAAGCCAAGTTGATCGAGCATCAGCGGCCGAAGCCCGTAAACTAAACTGCGAATATCTGCCATCGTCGATTCGAGCCCTTTCTCAAGGTCACCCAGCAGGTTGTCAGCCGCTTTTGGGTTTAGCTCAAGCAGTTGACGGGCGGCACCTAACCGGAAGATTTGAGCGGCTAATGCTGGACCCAGCCCATCGTGTAAATCTCGCTGGAGCCGCTTACGCTCTTCTTCGCGCGTCGTCACAATTCGCTGACGGGAATCTTGCAGGGCGTCAGTCAGTTGAACCGCATGGACGGCCGTCCCCGCTTGGGTGGCGATGGTGTTGAGCAGTTGTTCGTCTTGCTGATTAAACGGATCAGCCGACGTACGTGGAGACACCCAGAGCTGTCCCACCTCATCCCCCTGATAGTTGAGCGGGAGCCGCAGCAAATGGCCAAACGTTGTTTCTTCCAGCACGCCCATTTCAGATTGCATCTTATACCCATCATGCTGTTTGATCGTAATCGCCGCATAGGGGACACGTAGGGCTGAATGGACCGTTTCGACGATGGCCGGAAGCACGTCTTCCGGTGAGAGTGCTCGCTCCAGCCGATCACCAATCATTCCCAACACTTCAATTGGATTGTCACGATCCCCAAAAAAGAATTTGGTGATTATTTTTTCCAAACGCTGATAGATCGGTTGCAGAAGCAGGGCGACCAAGATCGTAGCGGCAAAGTTGATCATAAGGTTTCCGCTACCCAAAACGTATTGGAAACTAAGAATGACGCTCAAATAGATACCGAGCAAAACTGCCACGAGTGTGGTGTAAACGATGGTGTAGGAAAGAATTCGGTCAACCTGCCACAGCCGGTAGCGAAATAGAGCAAAGGTGATCGTAATCGGAAAAACAACTGGCAAATAGGAGCTAATCCAGATGATGCCGACTCGCCAAATTTCTGACGTATCAGGCTGGGCCAGTGATATGACATAGCGAATAAATTGACTGATCGTAAAAATGAGGATGCCAAGAACGATCCATTTTGTCTGCTGTTTTTCTTTTGCATCGGCCTGTGTTAAATAGCGATAAATTTGGGAGCCAAGCCCAACAGTGTACATGGAACTCATTAGGCTCATTGTCAAAACCGGCGTTTGCCAAGCGACATCCCCGTTTAACATATTGGCTGGCATATTTGGGAAGATGAACCAGAGTAGAGTCAAAATCCCCCACGCGGCCGAAAAGTAGAGGGTCCAGCGGGGGACAAACCGGCCGTTAGGGAAAAGGGAAAAGAAAAACGAAATGCCGATCAGCGAAATCATCTGAACAAAATTTTCGATGACCCCAAAGGCCGGGTGAATTACAACGAGTGAATTTAAAAGATAGGTGCTCCCAATCGATTCGGTGATGACGATCATCATACAGAATAGGGGGAATAGCTGATTGGGGAGCTTGAAATAGATGAGGCCACCTAAGACGATCAAAAACAGGGAGTAGAGGGCTTCGCTTGAAACGGCGAAGAGGGCGAGTGTGTGCTGGGAAATGCCGATTAAGTCTAGAGATGGGATGGTTGCCCGAAAAAAATCGATCTGTTCACCATCATAGGGGGCCATGACGTTTTGGTAGCGGGGAATGATGGAGATGATCAGCAGGGCGATTACAAACAGGTAGAGCACCAGCCATAAAGTCCGGCCGGTCCGTAACGCTGTTTCTTGATCAATTGATTTCAGCCTGCTCAGGCTTTTTAAATCGAAGAGCTGGTTGGTCATGATGGATTTGGCAAAGCCCGATTATTCTCACATTCAATTGCAAGAACCTTTTGGCTTTGACCCAATCATACCGAAAAAGTGGGGCAAGCACCCTGTTTTAAGGCTGTCCCAAAGGGATTCAGGACATTTTTAGGACAAAGCAGGACATTTGGGATCGGGGAAACTGATAAATTACAAAGGTGCTGAATCCGGAAAAAATCATCCTCGCTTTGGGCGAGTCAAAGATGACTTTTAATTCAATACTTTTAATTCAATTAGGAAAAATCATGTCCCACAAAAGTTTCCCAATCCGCTTTAGCAGAATTTTGATTCTGTGCTTGTTTGCAGTTTTAACATTTCAACCCGCATTTTCTGGCCGTGCGTTGCATGCTGATCCGTTGCAACCAACGGCCGATAACGATGGCCTAGCCTGCAGCGCAAGTCCGTTCGGGGACAAGCTTCCATTCTTAGTCGAAAACGAGATATTTTTACCGGCGACTCAAGGGTTTTCACTTTGGGACTTAGAGGGGCCAGATTTAAAAGGTCTATTTACCAACCCAGAAGGGGTTGACATCGATTCATCTGTCGCAGTCAACTTAAGCCGGAATGGGCAAAGTCAAAATGTAATGGCACGGGTTGAAAGCAACGGCTCTATTTCGGTAGACGTTTACGGCTCGAATTCTGCTGGTAGCCCAACTTTGTTCGATAATTGGAACAGTGAGTCCGACGATGGCATCACGACAAATTATGATTATGTGCAGGTTGTTGCCGCTGACCAGTCTATCCATTTTGGCGGGAAAGAGCTTTATGTTTTGGCAACCTCACCCGATAGTTTCCATGAAGTTTTTGTACTCTATAACGGATCACCTTCTCAAGACGATGTCGATATTTCTATGAGTGGGGGGGTAAACAGATTGGTGAATACCTTCCTTTTTGATGAAGATGTCAAACTTGTGGCCGCTGATGTAAACGGGGATGGCTTTGACGAACAGATCGTTGTGGCGAAACACTCTGGGAACGATTTTTTGATTCAAGTTAGAAATGTTACGGGGGTTATGACCCATCGCTTTTTAGTCAATACTGATGTCAAAAACAACGTAGGGGCACTCGCAATTGATACGATTGATTTCGACGTTGCGGCCGGAAATGTGCAGGGAGACCTGCGCGACGAACTTGTGCTTAGCCTCTTTTCGAATCGAAACAGTCGAGTGATGGCGTTTGAAATCCCTTTGCCTACAGAGCCTAACCTGCCTGATCCCGCAAATACAGCTTATGATTTGATTGTGCCAAAAATTGATAAGTTCCCCATGCCATTTGTAAATTTGGGAGATGGGGCTGATATTGATCTCTCAAATTTAGGCAGCGACCCTTATGATGAGCTTCTATTTCTTGCAGGGGATCAATTGACCGTCTGGGACATGAATTCAGAAGGGTCCTCAAAAGCCCAGTATTTCAATGTGCCAAACCATGACATCAGCAATACGTCAGCCAGCGTGGCTGGGGGCAAGATGCAGCTGGGCGGCTTGCCTGGTGTTGCAGTTGCGTTTAATTTCGCAAATAGCATTGCGCTCTCCTACTTTGAAGCTGAGTATGATGTGAATGGGGAACTAAGTTTAATTTTAAAATCGGCCGAAACCTTCAACCAAGGCGAAGGCGGCTCGAACTTTTCTCCAGTAACCTTTGGTGATTGGGACCATGACACCGTCTATGCTGAACTCAGCACTGATGACACCGAATGTTCGCATGTGACCGATCACCCCATCACAACCGTCGCTTGGTGGCCCGCCTTTTGGGAAAAACTGCAAAGCGATGTGCCAATAGAGTCCGCAATAGGGAAAGTGACAACGAGCGGCGAAGGGAATGAAAAAACCCAAACGACGGTTAGTTCGCACGATATTTCCGGCTATGTTGGTGCCAAAGCTGAATTAGACATTCCGTTTGTCCCCAGCATTTCGGCCGAAGTGAAAGCCACAGCTGGTGCCAATTTTGAACAGAGCCAAGGGTACGGCGTGGCCAATGAAACGGTGACACAACTGGCGCAAACGCAAAAGGTATCAAGCGATTTAGGGGCCGAAAAAGCCGGTTTGATTCAGGGGGCCACTACAACTTCAAACTGTTTTGTTTATCATGTTCCGGCCGGTAATCCAGACATAGAAGGTGCGCTCAAACTGTGTCAACTTCTGACCTCATCTCCTACTTCGGGCACGCTGTTTAATCACCAAGAGCAGGCAGTGCCGGATCGCAGCCGCCAATGGACCAATATTCAGCGGGATTGGGCCAACCTCGCTTTATTTAGGACCGCTTCTCAATCAAGCACTAGCGGGAGCCATTCAGCCAGCCATGCCCTGGATATGAATATGGTTTCAGGCTCTCACACGCCAGCGGCGGTGCCGTATGCGGCTACCAACAGCGAATCCAACCCTTGGTGGCAGGTTGATTTGGGCGAGATGCAATCGATTTCTGATGTGCGCTTATGGGTTCGGCCGATTTTGAATGCCTCAACCAACACACTTATCTACCCGGAAGATATTCACATTTTTGTGTCACCCGATCCATTTGGCAGCAAAACGTTTAGCCAACTGCTCAACGATCCACGGGTGACTTATGTCTCGCACGAAAAAGCGGGCAAAGTGGTCAACATTAGCCTGATGCGTGAACTGCTTGAAGATGACCCTGACCCTGATCTGGCACGGGTGTTCAAACCGATAGCGGGTCGCTATGTGCGGGTTCAGCTTGCCGGAAGTGGCCAACTGGCCCTCGACGAAGTGCAAATTTTTGGTGATACCCACATCGACCCGGATCGCTATCCGATTGCTGTGCGTGATGATAGCAACCCACGGGTTGATGGTTGGCACGAAGTCGAACTATACAACCCGGCCACTGGTCTCAGCAGTTGGATGCCTGCTCGTGGCGATATCAATCTGAACGGCGATTTACGCACAAGTACCGGCAATGTCTGGAAAAACCAATCGTGGGCGGGTACGGCCGAAAGTGAGTGGGAATTTGGCGAAGAGATGACGAGTGAGACGACCAAATTTACCGGCTCTGCAACCAGCCAGAGAATAGGTGCAGAAATCGACATTGAAGCAGGTGCTGTTGTGGCTGGCGGAGCGTATGAATTTGGTTCGGGTCTTTCGAGCGAGAATTCAACCTCAACGTCTTGGGGGACCGGATTTTCAATCGGTGGAACGCTGACCGGCATTCCTGACACATTCAGTCAATCGATTAAAAACAACTGCGACTACCGAACCAGCCCATACAGCTACAATCTGATCGAACCGACTGACAGCGGCTATTCGCACAATGTCATGGTCATCGACTACATCGCTTATCCGGTTAACCGTGGCACGCTAGCAAGCTGTGCTGACGATCCTACGTTTGACAGTGATAATGATGGAATCGAAGATGGGGCAGATGCTGAACCCTACACGATTAATGTGCCCCAGTTTGAGTTTGCTCAAGATGAATACATCTTCTTAGAATCGGCCGGATTGCCCCAAATCACCGTCACGCTCGACGAGCTGATTGGTGGACCGGCAACTGTAACGGTCAAAGCGCTGATCCTTAGCACGTCTCCCTTCCATGCCCAAATTGGCGGCGACCAAGACTCAACGTTTGCGACCCAGACGCTGACATTCAACAGCCCTGGCAGTCAAACGGTGACGCTCCCGTTAGTGAATGATAATGAGTTTGAGCTTGACGAACGGCTTTATCTGCGGCTCGCATATAACTCTGGCGGCGGAACGGTTATTACCGATCAGGTCACAATTGTGATTGCCGATGATGATGCTCCGGCGATTCCGCTGGGTCAGCCGGGTCAATCACTCTTTTTCAGCGGAGATTTCGTGACAATGGACAAAAATTTGGACATTGGTGAAACAAGCCATACCGTTGAAATGTGGGTGAAGGTTCCGGTTGTCGGCACATTGGGGCTTGAAGAAAACGAACGGCCGGGCATTATCTTGGGCAATTTGACCAGCTCGCAGGATCTGTCCGGTTTCGATGGCCGATCGAGTTGGGACATTATCTCCAACGGCCGGCCACGCGTATTTTGGGGGTTTGACAACCACCAAGGGGCTGTCGCCGACTTCTTCCTAGTCGGCCAGACCGACCTGCGCGACGGTAACTGGCACCACCTCGCATATGTGCGGGATAAAGCGGCCGACACCTATGCGATTTATGTTGACGGCGAGAAAGAGGCGGAGCATGATGGGGCTGGTAAAGACATGGATTGGGTCACCGATGATGTGTTAGGCACCGCACGTTTAAGAATAGGCAGTGACTATCGAGTCAGCGAGCGCGATGCGTCGTTCCATGGTGAGATCGATGAGATTCGCATTTGGTCAACCCCGCTGAATGCCGCCTCGATCCGGTCACTGGCTGACATCAATGCAGAGATTGACAGTGAAGCACTCGGCCGATTGGTGACTTACTTTCCATTTAACAAAGGTAGTGGCGTTTGGGCCAAGAATCTCGCAACGCAAGGCTCCGGCCGATTGGGTGTGAGTGATCTGTTCCAACCCACTTGGACCAACAATATCGCAGTAGAACCTGCGGTTTCACTCACGACTGGAGAAATGACTGTCTCTGAGAGTGTTGGGAATGCACAAGTCGAGATCAAGTTGGCTCGGGAAACCGATCAGCCGATTGACGTGATGGTGACCAGCAGTGCAGGCACGGCGAGTAGCCCAGCCGACTTTGGCGCAGTATCGCAAACGGTCACGATTCCGGCCGGGTCTCGCAGTCAATCTGTGAGTGTGCCGATTGTGGCTGACAGCACCGAAGAGGCAAACGAGCAGTTTACACTCATCCTCACTAGCTCTGATGCAACGGTATACGGCAATAAAACGGCCGAAATCACCATCGAAGACGATGACGGTGACCCACTGGTCGTTTCAGTTGTAGGTGGGACTACCCTCAACTTGGTCAACACTGAAGGCTCAACTGATTGTGCAACCAGCTACTTGCTGCAACTGAGCAAAGCGGTTAATCAGTCGGTCACCGTCAATGTGAGCATTGCTGGTGGTACAACCGCTTCAAATGGGACTGATTTTAGCGTACCAACTACCGTCACATTTGGGCCAAACGAACGGGTGGCTCCTTTGCCGGTTTCGATATTTGCTGCGGCCGCTGGCCAGCAAAAGGTGATCAAGCTCAGCCTGACGAGCAGTTCTGCCACGGTCAGCGATTCGACTCTGACAGTGAACTTACTCGATGGTAGCACAACCTCAGGCAGCCACACGATTTTCTTGCCTCTTGTGACCCGTTAGGGTCGTTTGAGTAGATAGCAAAAGGGTGATTCACAACCGTTTCTGGTTATGAATCACCCTTTTCTAGTTTTGCTTAAGCCGATAATTGCTGACCCCCTTAGCATGTAGCCGTTCAACTTTTTTGGTCGACTCATATCCTCCCCACAAACCCCATTTACTGACCTAAAACAGCAAACTCGATTTTATAATTGATCCTAATTGAAATAAAATGCCTATTCAATGCTTCAATTTGGCGATCATCTTTCCAACGCTCTCCACGCTATCAAACGCTCTTCTGGTAAAAAGATCGGTCTACTCATGGACGAAATCGGCTATGGTTTTGATCCGCACATTTCTGGAGACACCATTGAGCATTGGCGCTACCGGAAAGCACCGCCTACACTGGCCCATCTCGAAAAACTAACCGATTTGATTCATGCTTACGGAGCGGCTGAGCACGATATTGAGTGGTTCACTCTGTTTCTCGAAAGTGCCGGGCACCCTTATCCTGAAAAGGTGTTGCACCCTCTTTTTCCGAATGAGATCAATGTGGCGGAGCCGATCGGTGTCCAATCCTCGCCCCACCTAAAGCCACCGCCGATTACCGCATATTCTGCCCCTTCTTTTGCAGGACTGGTCGGCCGTTCTGTAGAGTTAAACGTCTATTCAGAGCAGCTAGAACAATTCCATTTTGCAGTAATTAGCGGAATGGCCGGTGTTGGAAAATCGGCGCTCATGAGCCTTTTGGCGGCCGAATCAAAGCTGCCTGTTTTTTGGCACAACTTCGAACAGCGCTCCATCGAATCGATGGTAGGCAGGCTTACCGGATTCATCGCCAACTTAGGGCAAGAAACCTTGTGGCAATCGCTTGAATCGACCCGGCTTGGTGGAGGACAACCGCTCAATATAGAGACGGTAATTGACCTTTTGAGCCATATTTTGCTGGAGCTAGATCAAACTGTACTGCTCTGTTTTGATGGATTGCAATTTGTCGATGATGATGTCAATTTAAAGCGACTTTTGCTGCAAATGCTTCCGATGCCACATCTTAAACTGTGTTTCACCACTCGCCGTTTCCCATCCTTTTTTCCACGGGGACATGAAATTCAGTTGGATGGGTTGTCTTTGATTGAAACCACCACTCTTTTTTCAGAACGATTAATCGATTTAGAGGCGGCTTTGTTGTCTCAAATACATTCGACGACGAGAGGGAATAGTGCATTTTTGACGCTCAGTGCGGTCATCTTAGCCGGTCACCCACGGCCGGAAACAATGGTGGCCCGTTTGGCACAAACAGACGATTTGGAACGTTGGCTGATGACAGAAGTAGCCGATAGGCTAAACGCTGAAGAATCGGCCGTCCTATCCGGCATCGCCGTTCTGTGCGGTTTTCCCGCAACCCGCGAATTGCTTGAGGAAATGCTAGACGGCATTGATGTGCGTCGTACATTGCGGAGTTTGTCTGATCAGTACCTGCTCTTGATAGACCAAAACATAGATGGGGAGCGTTCATTCCGCCAGCATCAGTTGATTCAGACATTCTTCTATGAGCAGCCTAGGTTGGCTCAAAAGCGTGAGTGGCACCAAAGAGCTGCCAATTATTTTTCAACGGCCAGAGATGAGCCATTGCAGCATTTTTTTCATAGGGTACGAGCAGGAGAAATGCCACAGGCTATCCGTGTAACGCAAGATCGACTAAACGACATCATCAATCGGGGTGAGGGAAAAAAACTACAGACGATCTTGACTGAAATCGAAAAACAGCAAAAACGGTTAGAGCCACTCGATAGGGTCCGGTTATGTTTGTGTTTTGGCCAAGTGTTAACCGTGATTGATGATTTAGATAAGGCTATGAGATATTTGCTCGACGGAGCGCAGCTGTTGCAGGATGCCCCGGCCGATCTTGAAGAAGATGATTTAGAGTGCAAAATATGTTTGGCGGCCGCCAAAGCGCTTGAACGTAAAGATCCGCCTGAGGCATTGCGTTGGGTTCAACGGGGTACCGCGTTGGCGGCTGAGGCGTCACCAGAGGTTCGTTCAGATTTACGCATTACAGAAGGATTGTTGCACCATCATGTGGGCAATTTTGGTGAAGCATTAGAATCTTTAATGGACGGAATGGAGGCACTGCAACCCGAGCAAACAGCTATCCGAGCCACGGCACTCAATACATTAGGCGGGGTTAATGGGATGTTGGGCAATTTCCAAGCTGCTAGAGACTATTCCCTCAAGGCATTAAAGGTTAGCCAGCAAACTGAAAATCATCTTGAAAAAAGCCGGATTAAATCAAATTTGGGCTGGTTTCACTATGTTTTAGGCGATCGACAAGCGGCCGTAGCCTCTTTAGAAGAGGGGGTTGAGATTGCCAAGAAGTTGGGAGCCAAAGATTCAGAAATGTCGATTCAGATTAATTTGGGGGGATGTTATGTTGAGATGGGGGACTATAAATTGGCAGCTACTCATCTTCAACGAGGTGTTGAATTAGCTGAACAATTCGATTCAATTCAAATCGTCACAGCTTTGATTCGCTTGGGTGAACTATGCACCAAGCAGGAAAACTGGGAAGAAGCATTGTCTTATTTAGATAGGGGGGAAGACATCGCTTTAAAAAAGAATCTTCAGGCAGAGCTTGCTAGTATTGATGGCTTTCAGGCACTTTCATTGGCACATTTGGGGCAAACCCAGAAAAGTTTTAAAAGAATTGCCAAAGCGATCAAACAAGATCAGCTTTTGGGGGATAAATGGTCGCTCGGAATCCTTTTTCGGATAGAAGGTGAGGTTTATTTCCTCGCTGAAGAGTGGGCAAGGGCTCAGCAAGCATTTCAGAAAAGTATTGAAATTTTAGATCAGATTGACCAATTCCAAGCTGCTAAAAGTAGATTTGAATTTGGAATGTGGTGTTGGCATCAAAAAGAAGTTGAACGAGCTATTCACCTGGTTGAAAGTGCTCAGAATGAATTTGAAAAATTTCCTCAATCACCCGAATTTCAGGCCTCAGTGACTTGGTTAGAGGCATTGAATTTAAACAGATGACCAGTAGGTTGAAAAGATATGAAAAAGGTATTTCCATTTTTAATATTAGCGGTATTGACTGTTTTAAGCGTCCCTTCAGTTGAAGCGGGCAAACAGTGGGTCAGCAATAATGAAACCTTTTGGACAATTGAACAGACCTGTGTGAATGGGGCAGAGCTGATTATTGTTTCTGACAAAGCTGTGGACCCTGATGCATTAATGATGACTATTGATGTTTCGGTTGCACCACGATTGATCGGTCATAATCAGTATGGGTGGTCTGACGAGGTGGAGGATATAAGCGGAAACTTTAACGCCTATGAGTTTGGTTACTATCCGGATATTAGTGGCATTCATGAGTTTGTTGAATTGCCTAAACAGGCTGAACCGTTCATTGTGAGTGTCACTGGAGATCCTGAAGATACGGCCGAGTATGATTACTATCTAAAAACAAACATTCGCTTTTTTGAGGATGTTAAGGTCGGAGATTGGGCTCTGTATTTAGGCGATGTTGAGATCGCTTATGTAGACAAAGCTGAAAACTGTCGTATTGATGAACTCCCCAGTAGCACTTCTGATTTGCTATACCACATCCTGCCCTATGAAATTCCTGCTTTTTACCAAGCAGATAACGCTTTTAAAGAAGAGCCGATTTACCTAGCCGAACAAATATCAGGTGATGTTGACCTCTACCGCATTTTGGATTCGGTCCCTACTGTTTTGATGGAAGGAGATCGATTTTCTATTGGCGAGCTTGGCACGGGAGACAGCGGCCAAATCTTATACGAGAGCCATTCGGCCGGACCGCAGACCGCAGTGCTGTCAGTACAGTTTACAACGTTGGTGTCAAACGGTAACGGGGTAGGGTCAAGCGGTGCCTATCCGGCGATTTCGGCCGATGGGCAACGGGTTGTTTTTGAATCGGCGGATGGGGTAATCCTCAACAGACTAGATTCACCAATTAAAGAGATTGGCGCTATTTCACCAGACGGCCAAAGGGCTGATATTTCACCTGACGGTGACTACATCGCCTTTACGTCAAACAATCAGAATTTAGAAACTAACCCGATATTTGATCCTTGCGAGATTGGAAAAAAATCTAACACGAGCTCTGACGTTTTTATCTACAACAACCCTGATTCCTCTATGCAACGTCGAGCCGTTTTCAACTATCCTAGCAGCGGTTGTGTGGAAATTGAGCAGGATTCTAGCAACGTATCTATTGCAGAGGCATCGCCATTTCCTGTTGTAGACCGAACAATAGATTCTGGCGGAACTGCCTATTTTGTATTTAACACAAGTTATTCATTTCCTATTACTGAAACGGTTGATACCAATGACGATTCTGATGTGATTCTAGGTATCGATGAGCCCCCATATAGCCAACTATTATCACGCAATTCGATGAACCAGACGGGAAATAAATTTTCTGATCATCCGTCAATTTCGGCCGATGGTTATTCTGTTGCGTTTCAAACAGCCGCAACTGATCTGTTTGTGGGAGATACCAACGAAAAAGCAGACATTGTCGTTTCAGATAACGGGTCTCCCGATCTAGAAGTTGTCTCAGTGAGTTCGGCCGAGTTACTTAGCGACGGCGATTCTTTTAATCCTGCTGTTTCCCGTTTTGGTGAAACGATCGTTTTTGAATCAGATGGAACCAACCTAACCTCTGCTGATAACCAATCATATTTCCAAATTTATGCCAGGGATCGTTTAGCAGGTTGTACTGTTCCGATTTCAATCAATCAAGCTGGGCAGATGGGGAATAGCGGGTCATATAACGCTACGGTTTCGGCCGATGGGCGTTACGTCGCTTTTCATTCTTTTGCAACGAACCTGCTGGGTGGGGCAGATGCTGCATTTGCCCACATCTATTTGGCCGATCGAGACGCGGACGGGGATGGTAGTTTTTATGCAGACGAAGCCAATTGCATCCCTGGCCCCAGTAGTCTTCAATTGGTTTCAGTTGCTTCTGATGGAACACCGGCAAACGGGAGTTCAATTTATGCAGATATTTCAAACAACGGCCGGTTTGTGACCTTTCAATCTGTCGCCACTAACCTTGTAGAAAGTGATACAACAACTGATTCAGATGTATATTTACGCTACATTGGCCCCAAAATTAAGCTCAAATTTGGTGAAGACCCACTACCTGAACCAACCCAAACGCCAACGATTACGGTGACACCAACCTCTACAGCGACACCCATACCCACCCCTACTTTAAGCGCTACCCCACCAAATCCGACTGAAATGTTCATCTTTTTGCCGATGATCGATCAGTAATCAAATTACCATGTCATCTGCAAGATTGCACGGCTCACAAGGGAGCCACCTAGCAGATATTACTTAATCCAAAATTGAACCTTCTAAGCCTACAAAAGGGGATTGTTCTGAACCAGAGCAACCCCCTTTTGTTATCCCCCAAAAGTTCCGCATTTTTTCCGCACAACCTACAGACTTTCCCGGAAGATACCAGCGTAAAATTTCTGCATATTGATTGAGGCGAACACAATTTCTCCTCCCAATATCAATGTGGTCAGACGATTTCTTGCAAGCTGGGTTAATGCCTAAACATTAACTTAGGGAATTCCATCTCCAATGACCTTGTTTATTTCGATTTTTATCAATTTATACAACAAGGAAATATTAAGATGAACAGTCTGAAAATTCGTAAACAAGTAGTCGCTTTGGTTGTCGGTTTAGCTTTATTGGTCAGTATTAGTGTTACAGCTAGAACAATTGGAATTGCTGAAACTGAATCACCAATGGCAGTGGCATGCATCATTAACAACGGTGGCGGTTGCTAAACTCCATTTTTAACTCTGCGGCCGCAGGGTTGTCTAAAAAATAGGCCTGCCGACCGGTTCGATACAAAAAACGATTGAACTAGGAATTTTGAAAAAAGGCTGGAAATAAATTTTTATTTCCAGCCTTTTTTATTGCAAAAAAGTTTTAATTTGTGGAACTTCCCATTTCCCTAATTGAATATTTTGTCTGCCTACTGATGAAGCTGAATGGTATGCGTGAGCGGTTTTTGTATCTTCTAATGCGTCATGGATCTGCCCCAATATGCTCCAAACAGAATAGAGACCATGGTATGAAGATTGTTTTAGAAAAAGCTTTTCAGCATTTGAGGCATGATCTAAAGCTTCTTCAAATTTCCCGCTTTGTAAACACGTGTACCCCAGATTGGCTAAAACAATAGCTTCTTTCCCTTTATCTTTTAGCTTTTGTACGATATGTAATGCGCTGTTTAATTTTTGCTCTGCTTCGGTTAACTTGCCGGTAACTGTGTAGAGCGCGCTTAAACCAGATAACGCAAAATGAATACCATAATCATCTTTTTCTTGTTCCCAAATAGTTAAAGCGTTTTGAAAGTGCGACTCTGATTTTTCCCACTCTTCTTTTATGCGAAAAATAATTCCAAGATGATTGTTTGTATGAGCCCGACCGCTTAAGTGGCCGACCCTTTCAAATATATCTAAGGCATAAAAGCATAAAATTGCTGCTCGCCACAGCTGATTTTTTTCCGCACATGCAAAACCTAAGTTAGATGCCGCTCTTGCGGCCGCAATTTCATTACCACTGCGGCGAGCCAAATAGATAATTTGAGCATAATTCTGAATGACCCCCTGCATATTTCCCTGACGCTGCAATATCCGGCCGCGATAATGGGTGATCATCAACCTTCCATCTAAATCATCCAACTTATTGGCTTGATCAATCCCTTGATCCAGCATTTGAAGCCACTGGTCCCAATGTCCCATCCGCTCCATATACGAGGTCAACGACTCGATTAGGCTTTTCACCAGTGGCCACGCCTCTGGGATAGAAAGCCCCAACTGAATCGATTTTAAAATCCCCTCTTTTTCGCGGCGCAATATTTCAGCCTGATCTTCAGTTTCAGTAAACTGCCCTTGCCAAAGAGCAAGCCCTTCTTCCACTTTTTGGCTAAAGAAATTTTCTTCAGTCAAGGTCCCGTTATCTTCACCCTCTTGCCATTTTATGATTTCGTGCATCAAAAAGGTTTCGGTCAAGCGGTGAATGCGATAGCGCTGTTTGACCAAATCCCCATTGGTTTGTACTAAAGAGAGCGAACGCAAATGGTTCAACTCGATACGGACAATGTAGCGGTCTAAACCACTCGCCTCGCTAATTTGTTGAAATGTGCCATTCGGGTAGATGGGGAGTGTCAGGAGCAGCTTTCGGCCGTTTTCGTTCAACAACTCCCATGCTTGCCAATAGATGTAGTGATAGAGCTGATCAACTGACCTTTGCTCACTGTCACGAAGGGTGGATAAAACCTCATCAAGCGGCAGGTACTGCACCTGCCCCATGATCAATTTGAGAGCCAGAGGATTTCCACCGACAGTTTCATAGATATCATTGAGCTGTGCAGAACTGGACGCTAGCAGCGCTGCGATTCCTTGCTTTCGACCTTCGTAACGTAAAAAACTAAAGACATCTTCTCTCGAGAGCTCGCTCAAGGAGTAGCAAAAAACATCGCTTTCGTTATGCAGTGTAATGCGGCTCGTAATGATAAATTTAGTAGGGCCAGCAAGCTGACGCATGAGGGGAAGCAAGTTTAGATAGTCGGCCGCTGTTTCAAGGTTGTCGACAACGATCAAACAGCATTTCTCTTTCACAATTTGGGTAAGCGCAATGCGTTTTGCCATGCCACTGTGAGTGGGGAAGGGGCCATCAGCAAGCTGAAATAAAAGCTGATCAACGAGTGAGTCTGCATCGAGCGCACCGTTCTGCTTGGGCTGAATCCCCCGGCCGGTTACGAACTCCTCTTGCTTGGCACTGACCCACGCTATATCTTCAAATCTGCTTTCTCCACCGTCTAAAAGTTGCTGAATGAGCGTGTGAGCCAGGGTTGATTTTCCAATCCCGCCTAAGCCATCGAGCGCAATTAGCCACGGCCGGTCGGCCGAAATGACTTTGTCACGGAGTGAGCCTAAAACCTCATCAATGCCGAACAATTTTTGGTCCGGCATTAATTCTAAATTGGCCAGTACTTTGAATCTGTTCAGGCCACTTGCCGGGACGGATGGCTGAGCTTGACTTGCTCCGAACTCCGCCGATTTGATTTTCTTTAAAAGCTCAACCGTTTGTCTCTCTGGTTCCAAGCCTAGCTCTTGAGCTAAGACGAGACGAAGCTTGTCATACTGAGCGATGGCTTGTGCTCGTTTGTCTTGTTTGCCCAAAATCTCGATGATGCGCCGGTGTGCAGGTTCATGCCACGCTTCTAAGGTTAGCTGTTTTTGAGCCAACTGGATCGCCTCTTCAAAACGGCCGATTTGGATAAGACGGGCTTGAATTTGGTCATGCCCACGCATCACAAATTGATGCAGCTGCTCTTGTCGTACAACGCGCCAATTACTAAATTCGGTTGAGTCATGCAGATCAAACCCTGCCAAAAACTCTCCCTGATACTGCTCAAGCGCATTTTGTGCTGCTGCTAAAAGTGTGGATTGATCTTGTTGGGACGCGGCTAAAAATTGGCTGATCGTTGATTCTAAAAGGATGCAATCTGTGCTGGCCAGATCGCTTTTGAAGGCGACAGTTTGGCGGCTAACCTCAATGGCTGGATGCTGGTTCAAGAGCTTCCGTAAATTTGATAGTTCTGTGCGTAAATAGGTCTTGGCTGTGGTTGTCTCGCAAGCGCCCCAAAGTAATGTGGCAAGGCTTTCGCGGCTGTGTGGTCTATTTGGCTCGGCTGCTAAATATGCGAGAAGTGCTCGCCCTTTATCAGAACGAAAACGTAGATCGGATTTTCCTTTAAATGTGACACTGAAGCCTCCCAAAAGTCGCAGTGTGAGCATAGAGATGGGGTCCTCCAAATCCTGAAATTTGAATTACCTTATAAGTGTGCCACACGGTAGCTTTTTAGCAAGTTAGGGGCGTAAAGATTGATTGTTGTTGAGGTTGATTTATTGAAAACTCCCAATCTGCTCATAAAGGATCGACGTGGTGTAGAGCAGCCGATCGATGGCGATGGTGATGAAACTTCACAATGTGATGCAGGGGCTTATTATTGTTTAGAACTGGTTGTCTTTAGCGGCCGAAGCTTGCCACATATCCCGGCAATGACCGCAGCCACTGCATCCATGTACGGCTTAGTTCATCATCCATCTCATAAAACTCAACCAGCACACCACCAGTCGATTTCGGATGGACAAAAGCGACTTTCACCCCTTTGCCATTCACCCGAGGCACCTCATCGATCAATTGGATTCCTTTCGCTTTTAACTCTGCCAATTTTGCTTCTAAATCTGACACCTGAAAACAAATGTGGTGCATGCCGGGGCCGCGCTTTTCGATAAATTTAGAAACCCCATTTTCTTTGTCGTATGGGTAAATCAACTCGATATTGGCATCACCTGTTGGGAAAAATTCAACATCAACCCCCTGGTCTGTTTCGCGGTATGCCTTGCCTTGGGGGAGCCCCATCACTTCGTTCCAAAATGTGTGCCCATCTTCCATGTCTGAGACGGCTATTCCGATGTGGTGTAGTTTCATAGTGTATTAGTCGTTAGTTCGTTGGCCGGTATTCACCCCAAACCTCACGCAGCGTATTACAAATTTCACCCAGCGTGACATCTTGTTCAACACAGGTGATCAAAAGGGGCATCAAGTTCGTATCAGATTCGGCCGCCTGTTTTAGCTGCGCTCGAAGTTCAGCTACTTTGCCGTTATCACGATTGGCCCGTAAGCTGGCCAAATGTTGCCGCTGACCTTCTTCGATAGCTGGATCAAGTTTGAGAACAGCCATATTGACCGGCTCGTCTGTCGTGAACTTGTTCACCCCAACGACTGTTTCGACGCCATCTTCTAGTTCACGTTGATAGCGATAAGCCGCTTCATGAATTTCGTCGCTGACATAACCATCTTCTACGGCCGCAATTGCGCCACCCATCTCATCGATGGTGTTGATGTACGCCCACGCTTGTTCTTCAATTCTGTCTGTTAGCGCTTCAATTGCATAGGAGCCTGCCAACGGGTCAACCGTATCAGCGACACCGCTCTCATGGGCGATAATCTGCTGTGTGCGCAAAGCGATCTGCACAGCCTCTTCTGTTGGTAATGAGAGAGCTTCGTCCCGGCCGTTAGTGTGTAGGCTTTGCGTGCCACCGAGTACGGCCGCTAACGCCTGCATTGCGACCCGCACCACATTGTTTTCCGGTTGTTGGGCTGTAAGCGTGCTGCCACCCGTTTGGGTGTGAAAGCGCATCTTCCAGCTTTTCGGATTTTTCGCTCCAAAGCGATCCTTCATGATTTTCGCCCACATCCGGCGGGCGGCTCGGAACTTGGCGATCTCCTCTAAAAAGTTGTTGTGTGAGTTGAAGAAAAACGAAAGTTGTTTGGCAAATGCGTCGACGTCTAGCCCCGCTTTGAGCGCCGTTTCGACATAGGCGATGCCGTTTGCCAGCGTAAATGCGACCTCTTGTACGGCCGTGCTGCCCGCTTCTCGAATGTGATATCCGCTAATCGAAATCGTGTTCCAACTGGGGACGCTTTCACCACAATATTCAAAAATATCGGTGATGAGCCGCATCGATGGTTTGGGTGGGTAGATATAGGTGCC
Source organism: Anaerolineae bacterium (assembly GCA_045105475.1). GTDB lineage: Bacteria > Chloroflexota > Anaerolineae > Promineifilales > Promineifilaceae > WTJY01. The sequence continues at coordinate 15,232 of JBGCDP010000051.1, read as the reverse complement.
GCGGGCGATATATTCTTTGAGAATGTCGTTTTGGATCGTGCCCCGCAGCTGTTTCGGGTCAACCCCCTGCTCTTTGCCAACGGCGATGACCATCGCTAATAAAACGGCCGCAGGTGCGTTAATCGTCATGCTGATGCTGACTTTATCGAGCGGGATCCCATCGAGCAAAATACGCATGTCGGCCAACGACGGGATGCTGACCCCCACTTTGCCAACTTCGCCCAGCGCCATGGGGTCGTCGCTGTCGTAGCCAATCTGGGTTGGCAGGTCAAACGCTACTGATAACCCGGTCTGACCTTGAGCCAGCAGATATTTATACCGTTCGTTTGACTCTTTGGCGGTGCTGAACCCGGCATATTGGCGCATTGTCCAAAAGCGGCTGCGATACATGGTGGGCTGAACCCCACGCGTGAAGGGGTACTCGCCAGGGAAGCCTAAATTCTCTTCGTAGGCGGGGTCGATTTCGGCCGGGGTGAACAGCCGATCTACCGGAATATCTGAACTGGTTGTAAATTCGTCTTTTCGCTCAGGAAAGCGTGAAATCGTTGGCTCTACCTGTTTTTTGGTCCAGTCGTCTTTTTTAGTCATAAGTTGTTTGTTGTAAGGCCTAGGCGAGACATTTAATTTGAGTTTAGCCGAAGATCAAAGAGGGTTTGACGAATGTCTTAGACCCTACATTTTTTCGATCAAAACGGCCGTGCCACCACCGACACCATGACACAGTGAGGCGATGCCGTATTTTCCGCTAGTGCGTGTCAATCCGTTGATGAGGGTGACCATCAGGCGCGCACCTGTGGCTCCGATCGGGTGGCCAAGTGAAATGCCGCCGCCGTAAATGTTTAGCTTGTCGTAGGGGATGCCGAAGACTTTGTTAAATAAGACGCTATTGGTCGCGAATGCTTCGTTGTTTTCCCAAAGATCGATATCTTCAACTGAAAGATTATGTTTGGCGAGCAGTTTTTTAACGGCCGGAACCGGGGCTTCCGCAAAGCGCCAGCTGTCAACCGCTGCCCATGAACTGCCGATGACTTTGGCCAGTGGGGTTAACCCATGTTTTTCAACGGCGTCGGCCGATGCTAAGAGCAGTCCGGCCGCACCGTCGCTGAGCTGGCTGGCGTTCCCGGCCGTGAGAATCCCATCTTCTGTAAAAGCGGGGCGTAGTTTAGCCAACCCTTCGGCCGTTGTATTATCCCGAATCCCTTCATCTTGTGAGAGGGTGACTGTCCCTTTGCGGGTTTTGACATCAAAAGGGGTAATTTCGCTGGCGAACGTGCCGTCGGCCGTCGCATCGGCCGCACGTTTATGCGAGTAATATGCCACCTCATCAACCTCTTCTCGCGTCACTTTGTACTCTTTTGAAAGCCGGTCCGTTTCATGCCCCATGTTGTCCTGCTCGATCGGATCCGTCAGGCCGTCATATTCAAGAATATCTTTGAGCTGTTCCGGTTTTCCAGAAAGGTATTTGTATCCCCATCGTGCTCGTGCTGAGAGAAAGAAGCCGGTTTGTGACATCGATTCCATGCCGCCAGCGAGAACTAATTCTGACTCACCCGCTTTAATCGAGGTGGCGGCATTCATCGCTGCCATCATGCCCGATGAGCAGACCATATCAACCGCGTAGCCGTCGATGTCTGACGGGATACCCGCTTTGATAGCGGCCTGACGCGGTAGCAGTTGGCCATGTCCTGCACGCAGGACGTTTCCCATAATGTACAGATCAAGCTCAGCGCCTGAAACATTGGCTTGTTCCAGCGTTGCTCTCATGACATGTGCGCCCAAATCAATTGGGGCAATATCTTTTAGACCACCACCAAATTTTCCGATTGGGGTGCGGGTTCCCGCGACTATAAATACATCTCTCATACGATTTATACCTTTGATATTAAAAATTCAAACAACTGTTTGAATTTTACACGACATCTAAAGAATTGCATCAAACTGCTTGCTTAAGAAGCTGGCTGTGCTCCTGAAAATCAGCTTCTGAGTTGTACCATATGACGACCCAGCATTTTGGCCAACCAAGTAATTTCATCGCCCCAAACCTAGTGTTGCCGTCTCGTATGCTGAGCTCCCCTGAACGATATTCAACTATCAGCGGTGGCAACGCTATGGGTTGGCTAAAAGTCTTTGCTAAGCTACTAGTCCAATTGTGCCAGTCTGCTTTGTCAACCACGTATTCAAGATTTGGTTCAGTCCCAACGGCCGGTGATAAATCTGCAAGGTTCAGTTCAATTGGACCGTTCCACCATCGTTTTTCCCGTTTTAAACTTTCTGAAAACTCTTGGTTTGTATGTCCGCCTTTTCCTGACAAGAGAAATTTATGCACCCACGCTTCGATGTTCCCTGTGGTTGCCATCTTTTGTGCTGACTGGGTGTCTAGACCCAGATGCTTGATCTCTTTTTCTATGTCACTTGGTAACATTATTGGCCTATTTCTTCATCGAGTTAAGCATGTCGCCCATCATTTGGTGGACTTTATTCACAGCTTTTAACGGCCGGAGCATGACTTTGAAGTCAGTAATTTGATCAGCCTCATTCCAACGGATCATATCGATACCATTGATGTGAATTCCATCGATTACCGTTTCAAATTCAAGAAACGCATCGTTGGGGCCATGCACTTCGCGCACATAGGTGAACTCATCGCCGCCCAATACATGTGCGGCCGCCATCAGATACATCTTAGTGATGAATTTACCCTCTTGGGGGGTGTGAACCACAGGCGAGTGGAAAACGACTTCGTCTGCCAGCAGGTTATCTAGCCCACTTTGATCTTTAGTTTTAATAATGTGATGCCATGCGGCCATTGCTTTTGAGGTCATGAGTAACAGATTGAAAATTGAGACAAAAAACAGGTTTAGTTAGTGAAAGGTGCTCCGACCTTTAACTTCTGGCTCGGCCCTGTTTAAATAAAAAGTGTGAGTAAAAACGAGATTGTACCAATAGAGATGAGCGTCGACAGTAAGACGGCCGTTCCAATTGGGGCAACAACCGCATCATATTTATTCGCGAAGACGGCCGAATTGACGCCTGCTGGCAAACCGGCCGCAATGACCGCTACTGCGCTCCAAGGTTGGGGAAGATCAAAAACGACGACCACGAGCAGATAAACGAGGAGTGGTTGAATCAAGACCTTTAGCCCCACGATGATGCTGGCTTGGTTGAGTTGCCCGGAAATTTTATAAGCGGCCAGCGATGCACCTAACATGAAGAGGGCGGCTGGAAGCGCAGAACCTCTAATCAGTGTGATGGTGCTTTCAACCACGGCCGGAATTTGTATCGAGAACCAGTTAAACAGCAGGCCAGAAATAAGGCCGATGATAATCGGATTTTTAATGATCTTTTGTAGAGGGAGACGGATAAAGTCGAGTGGGGCGGTGTTCCGAGTCGTTTCACTTTCGGCCAAAACCGTTGTGAGCGTGAATTGGACCGCTGAATGAAAAGAGATAATCAATAAGTGGGGTAAGAGTGCAGCTTCCCCTAACGCGGCCGTAATCACCGGAATTCCGATAAGCACCAAGTTCGAGTAGCTTGACCCCATCCCAAACAGAGCACCTCCTTTACGGCCATAGCCAAACCGTTGACGACCAATCAAAAAACCAGCTGCATAAATGACTAACACAACCAGATAATAAGATACGAAGAAAGCCCAATTTATCGTTTCAGGTAATGTGATTTTGGAGAGTGACTGAAAAAGCAGGATCGGAATCGCAAAGTTTAGTACGTAGCGAGACAACCCTTTGCCATGTTCGGGGGTAAATAGACCCATTAAAGCGAAGGCGTATCCTAATCCCGCAATCGCAAAAATTGGAAAGATGATGTTGAAAATTAGCATTTAGAGGATGTTTAATCAGGTTGAGCCAATTGACTCAAGCGGGTGACTTTTGGCAGTGACGCGGGTCACTTTGGGGAGTGACGGCCGCCACTATCGCTGATTATGGCTTTGGGGAATACTGGTGGCAAGCAATCAAACAGGTTGCAATTAACTGACTCGCAAACAACAGATATTCTGGAGAATCCTCATGGCTCTTACCCCCATCGCATATATGATTTATATCGTCCTCAGCATCAGCATTACGATCTGGGTGGCGCAGACACTATTTAAGAACGGCCGAATTTTTGTGATTGACGCCTTTGCTGGCAATGAACAGATGGCTGACGCCGTTAACCACCTTTTGCTGGTTGGCTTTTATCTGGTAAATATCGGTTTTGTCGCCTTATTTATGAGATTTGGAACCAAGCCAGAGAACGTAACGCAGGTTTTTGAATTTGTCGCGACAAAAGTTGGCATTGTTCTCTTCTTTCTCGGCATTGCTCACTTTTTTAACATCTTCAACTTTTCACGCATTCGTAAAAAGTCTTGGAAAACCGTGGCTCAAATGGAAGAAGAAGCGAAGTTGGCGGTTCAACCTGCCAGTTAATAAGCCAGTAAACTGAAATATTTTGCGGCTGCAGCCCTTAAGCTGCGGCTGCTTAGGAAAAACATCATGCGTACACTTAATGGAAAAGCGATCTTTACCCTTCTGCTCGGAAGCTATATTACATATATCGGCCTGATGTCCATCATGTTTGGATAGACCCTTTATCAATCACTTTTTAATCACCTCAGAGAAGCCTGAATTGGGAAATGTGCACCATGAATCAAAGCAAAGACAAAATTGTCATTATGGGTGGGTCAGGGTTTTTGGGCCACAATTTGGCCCAAGCGCTTATCCGCCAAAACTACGCCGTCACGATTATTTCCAGAAACCGGCCGGAAGCTAAAGGGGCATGGAACTTTGCTCCATGGGATGCCCATTCGGTAGGAGCATGGAAAAATGAGCTTGATGGAGCAAGCGCAATCGTCAATTTGGCTGGGAAAACTGTTGACTGCGTCAAAACCGCAGAGAATTGCGATCTAATCTTGCGGTCACGGGTCGAGTCGACCCAAGTCATCGGCCGGGCGCTAAAAGAGGTCGCAACCCCTCCATCTGTTTGGGTGCAAATGTCAACGGCACACATTTATGGTGACCCATCTGCTTATACCTGTACCGAAGATTCTGCTTTTGGCTATGGGCTGGCCCCTTTCGTCGGAAAAGCATGGGAAGAAGCCTATCGCCAAGCTGTGTTGCCCCATATGCGTCAAGTTATCCTGCGGACCAGCTTTGTCCTCGGCCGGCGTGGAGGTGCATTGCCGACCTTAGCAAGGCTTACAAAATTTGGTCTGGGCGGCAAAGCTGGGCATGGCCAACAAGGTATCAGCTGGATTCATGAAGATGATATGAACAATCTTTTTATTGCTGGAATCGAAGATGAATCGATGCAGGGTGTTTATATCGCTTCTGCGCCAAACCCTGTTTCTAACCAAGATTTTATGACGGCATTACGTAGAGCTTTAGGCGTACCTTTTGGCCTTCCCGCAACTGCATGGATGGTTAAACTAGGGTCAGCATTGATTTTTAATACCGATCCAGATCTTGTGTTGGCCGGCCGATATGTCGCACCCGGCCGGTTGCAACGCCAAAACTTTCGCTTTGATTTCCCTGATTTGGGTTCAGCCTTAAATCAGATTTACTCTAAAAGCCCCCTGACTGGGGACTGCGACAAACCTAATCATCCCGATCCCACGATTGGGATGGTTAAAACTTTTAGTTAGAGTCATCCACCTTTGATTAAGCACCTATACCGCTTCAAACTGGTTATAATGACGAAATGTCCGAAATGCCCAATCCGCAAATTCTTTTAACCTATCGCCTTGCAACTTTTTTTAAACTCATCGGGGTGATGACAGGAATCACAACCGGATACATTACGATTTGGGAATGGATTCCCCCTTTTTTCCGCTGGTGGTCGGCCGGATTGGGCGCTTTGGTTTTGCTGTTGTCGCTACTACCTTGGTGGAAATGGTTTCCAGAAGACAATCAGCCTAAAATCGCCCATCGATTTCTGATTCTCAGCTTAATCATCGGCATTGTCACTCCAAATCTTGAACTGTTGCACGCAACTATTCAGCCTTACGAAGACCTTTTTGCTTATCCGCAATTTGTAGAAATCCTCAAATTTACACCCGACCAAGTGAATAATATTCATGGGTTTGGTCAGATGTTTATGATCGTTCCGCTTATTTTGGCCGCATGGCAATATCGTTTAAAAGGCATTCTGTGGGGCTTACCGCTGGCCGGGCTCAGTTTTGTCATCGTTGCTTTCTTTATGCCCGTTGATGCTTTTAATTGGTATTTTTATGCAATTCGCGGTTTTGTTTTGCTGGGTATTTCCTTGATCGTGGCCCTGATCACTTGGATGTTGGTCGAAACAACTCGATCAGAACAAGAGAAGCTAGCTTTGGCCAATCGCAAGCTGGCTGAACAGGCGCTTGTGATGGAAGAATTTGCGGCCAGCCGTGAACGAAATCGCCTGGCTCGTGAATTGCATGACACGCTGGCCCATTCGATTAGTGGTGCGACGGTTCAGCTTCAAGCGGTCAAAACGCTGCTGAAAGTAGACCCAGAAGCGGCCGGGCAAGAGCTCGTTGTGGCGCAACAACAGCTTAAGCATGGCTTAGCTGAATCCCGACGGGCTATCTCGACCTTGCGTGCATCATCCCTTGAAGAACTTGGCTTGGCTGGGGCGCTAAAAAAAGAAGCAGAAAAAATTAGTCAGCGTTCGGGCATAAGCTTAGAGGCTAATCTTGCAGACCTTGGCCCATTAGACCCAACGCGTGAGCAAGCGATATTCCGCATTATCACATCTGCGATGAATAATATTGAGCGTCATTCGGAGGCGACAAAAATGAAAATAAAATTGATTCACGATCACGGCCGTCCGGCTCTGTTGGTCGATGACAACGGAGTTGGGTTTGATGCCTCAGTTGGTTCACCAGACGGCCGATATGGGCTTGTAGGTATGCATGAACGAGCAGAACTGATTGGCACTGACTTGCAGGTAAATAGCCGACTAGGAGAAGGCTGTTCTGTGATTCTTTTTCTGCCGCAATCTCAGTTTGATACGGTTTGAGGGATAAAAATATGAAAATGAACAAAGCTAAAAATATTGCTACTTACCTTAAAATCTTACTTTTTGCCGCTACTGCTTGGATCGGCTTAGCAAACTTCGCCTTTGTACCGCATTGGATCAATGAAATGGTTGGTTTAACCGCTTTAAATACGAAAATGCCTGAAACAATCATTTTGGGCAGCATATTTGTTTTTGCTGTTACGCTGGCGTTTATATTCTTTAATCGCCTGTTTGCTGTCTCATTTGAGTTGCTTGAGGAGGCCGCATCTTGATAAAAGTTTTGATTTGTGATGATCAAGATATTGTGCGTAAAGGATTGAACATTATCCTCACCCATGCAGATGGGGTTGAGGTGGTTGGTTTAGCTGAAAATGGCAAGGTGGCTTGTGAACTAGCGGCCGAATTAAACCCTGATGTCATTTTGATGGATTTAAAGATGCCGATCCTCAATGGGGTGCAAGCAACTGCAAAAATCAAAGCGGCCACATCAGGTAAGATGTCGCAGCGGATTTTGGTTTTAACCACTTATGACGCTGATGATTGGGTTTTTGATGCGATCCGGGCTGGAGCAAGTGGCTACCTACTCAAAGATACAGATGGTGACGAAATAGTATTCGCGATTCGCGAAACAGCGGCCGGGCGGGTTCATCTCGACTCACGCATTGCTGGTAAAGTGTTGCAAGAGTTCCGCCGATTGGAGACTGCACCACCATCAGCTCCAAAGGGTCGAGAGATTGACCCTAATCTAAAAATTGATTCATTGACTGATCGTGAACAATCGATTTTAGATCAAATGTCACTTGGTAAAACCAATGGAGAAATTGCAGCAACCTTATTCCTTGCCGAGGGCACGGTTAAAAACAATGTCAGCCAGATTATTCAAAAGCTGCATGCCAATACTCGAACTCAAGCGATCTTAACCGCGCTTAGATCTGGTTTGGTTGATTTATAATTACGCTTTAGCAATTTTGGTTGTGAGTCTGATTTAAATTTGACAATGCGCAAAGATGATGGAAACTATTTTTGTGCAAGATTCAGAGAATAAACAAAACCACTCCCCAAAATTATCGATCGATGAACACATCCCATTTGTAGACATTGGTGATGATCAGTCTAAATCATTTATGATTCGGCCGATTATACGCAATGTAGACCCTCTTATTCATGATGAGGGGCCTCATCGCCACAATTATCAAGAGCTTCTGTGGATAAAAGGCGGCTCTGGCCGACACAAGATTGATCAAGAAACACTAGAAATCACACCTGCAACTTTTTATCTGATTGCTAAGGGGCATGTCCACCATTTTATCGAAGGCCTAGATCTTGAAGGGTACACGCTGCGATTTACAGACGACTTTTTGTTAGAAGGTTTTTTGGGTGAGGGATGGAACTATCGCGCGACGCTGTTTAGTCATTTCGCTATACACTCTGGTCTAACCATAGATGCTGCTGATATTGATCGATTTTCGTACCTTTTAAGCCAAATGGCGGCCGAATTCGAGGAAGATAATTTTGGTCGTATCCCCATTCTGCGCCATATGCTAGGCCAACTTCTTTTACTGATAGAGAGAAATCGACAAACTAAAGTTCAACACCAAGAACCTCAGACGCTGACAGCGCAAATCTATCAAGAATTTATTTTGCAACTAGAAGAGAAGTTTAGGCAGTCTCATCATGTAAACTACTATGCTGGCAGGCTTGGCGTTACATCAAGACAGCTCTCAGATATTTCTCGCCAGTTTTCCGGCAAAACTGCCAAGCAGATTATTCAAGACCGCCTCATGCTTGAAGCGAAAAGATATTTGCACTACACCAATGCCTCTGTCAAAGAAATTGCATGGGAGCTTGGTTATAAAGACCCTTCCTATTTTTCAAAAGTTTTTCGCAATAGCGAGCATGTTGCTCCTCACAATTACAAAGGACAATCTCTCTAATTGTTGCATGTAAGCTACCGCTTTTTTGTAGTTAGAAAACAAACCTTTCAACTATCTTTGCGTTTAGCTCGGTCGTAACTTTCAGCAGTTAGATTGTTTTTTGCCATATAGATTACTTGGCGCTTATGCCAAATGTATTAATTAAGTGGTTTGGGACTATCGTCATTTATACTTTTTGCCAATTTACTCTACAATATCCCATTCTAAATCCCCAACTTAAACTGTTTTTGGTATACTGAATAGTTAAAACAGCCTGAAATTTACTGATAAGGAATCATATGGAACAATTGTTAAACAAAGTTCACATTTTTAGTCGGCTTTCGGAAGACGATCTCGCTTTAGTTGCAGGAATCTGTCACGCTGAAAAGTTGTCTGCTGGTGAGCTGATTGTTGCTCAAAACTCAACTGGAAATGATGTCTATATTGTTGAAGATGGATCAATTGAGGTTTATGTAACAGTAGACGATGTTGATCGGCCAATTGTTTTCTTGGGACATGGGCAATTATTTGGTGAGATGGCCTTGTTAGACCAAGGACACCGTTCTGCATCTGGTCGATCTGGGCGTGACGGCTGTAATCTCGTTCGAATTAACAGCGACGACTTTACGGAGTTGTGTAACAATCATCCAGCAATCGGCTATTCAGTGATGAAAAACTTTGCAATTGATCTTGCCTTTAAGCTTCGGCATATGAATTTGGCAAATTCATAATATGGAAAACCTAATGACTGAAGAAAATATTATTTACAAAGTAAGTTATGTTGTCGAAGGCGGCAATCATCCCGGTGCAATTATCAATGAAGACCATCTTCCAGAACTTGGTGATGCCGTTAGCTTTGATGGCAATGACTACGTGGTTACCGATGTCGTGGAATTAATGCCACCAATTGGTGATTTTGGATTTTTGCATGCATCATGCAAACCGGTGTAATCGCTCCATAAAATAAAAGTAAGGTAGCCTGCTTCTTTTATTTGCTTACAAATTGCCCTTTGAGGCTTCCCCTGCCATTTTTGCAGTTTCTGCTAATTCATTCCCCTCTAACTCTGTATTTTTCCCATTGAGCCAGCTAATCTCAAGCTTTTTAGATATTTCATCTATCTTTTTCCATAGATCAGAATTTGATACAGCCGTGCCCCCTTTTTTGACCCAGTTCTTCTTTTTCCACCCTTTGATCCACTGGGTTGATCCCATAAATAGATAATCTGATACGGTTACAACCTGCAAACTATGAATATCTTTTGGTACGGCACTAAGCCCCTCAAGTGCAGCCACAATCTCCATGCGATTATTTGTAGTTGCTTGTTCCATTCCATACTCTTTAATGACGTTATCGTCAGATAATTTAAGAATAAAGGCCCAGCCTCCTGGCCCAGGATTCCCTCTGCATGAGCCACGTACGTAAAGTGTGGGGAGGTTCGGATTTAAGCCAAATTGAGGCGTTACTTCCAGTCGGGCTTCGGTGGCAAGTTTGTCTACTACTTCGTTGTAGTGGTCGCCTGAGTGCCCTTTGACCCAATTCCAGGTGATTGTATGTGGCTGAATTAAAGGGTGAAGCTTCTTCCACAAGTCGCTGTTGGGAATTTTTTCTCCCTTCTTTTTGAAATCAGCCGCTGCCCAACCATCAATCCATTCTGTAATGCCTCGTTTTAGATATTGAGAGTCTGTGTAGAAATCGACTTCACAGGGCCGTGTTAGTGCTTTGAGCGCCCCAATTGCGGCCGAAAGTTCCATTCGGTTATTTGTTGTATCTTTTGCATTTCCCTTGATCTGCTTTTCGTGTTTACCATAAATCAGAACAGCACCCCAACCACCATAGCCTGGGTTGGGGTCTGCTCCACCATCTGAATAGATTGTTACTTTCAATTGTGCTTTTCCTGTTTTTAGCCGCCGGTTGCTACTTTAAGTGCATCACATGCGGGACATGATCCATCTGGGCGGATGATAGCATATCCTGCTTGAGGATCACCGTTTGGATCAAAGAAGGTTAGGTCTACGTTGAAGACGATAAACATCTTTACCCGACTATCGGCTGCTGCTAAGCGGAACGCTTCTGTCAGCCATTGTGCATGTTGGTCAACTGATGTATTGCTGGCCCATGAGAAAGCGGGTGGTGTACCAGAAAAACCATTTGTGCTCAAATAGCCAACTTCTGTAAAGCATAAAGGCATTGCCCGGCCGACCGCAGCACTATAAGTATTGATCATCGGGTTGTAGTACCAGCTGTAATGCCTTGCACCTGAATCAGCTGGATGTCCACTTGTGGATGAAGGAGATGTTGCACCTGCGTTGTAGTGAACACCCATACAGTCCATATAGCGATTTGCTCCGGCCGCGACCATGCCTCGAAGGTATGCATTGTCATCACACCCATCACCCGTACAGGCACCACCGAAAAAGCCGGTTGGAGCTGGAGCACCGCTAATCACAAGAATGTTTGAGTTTTCTCCTTTAATCGCATTGTAGGCTGGGGCCAACATATTATTGACATAGCTTGATGGACTAATCTGCCCTTTTGGCCATTCAAAATCAATATTCATCTCGTTCCAAATTTCAATTGCATCTGGTGGATCCTGAAGGGCTGCAACACCTTTTAGAAACTCTACATAGCCATCGAAATCAATGGAAGACGGATAAGTATTTACGCCAGGAATGCTGAGAAGCACTTTGAATCCATTTGAGTGCCCTTGGCTAATACGCCCTTGAACATCACCCGGACTGTTGCCTGCGCCCCATTTATGTTGGAATTTAACCCAAGTCATCCCTGCATTTTTCATTTCATTTGGATGTGCTAATGAGTGGGTTTGACCACCTAAGACTGTTCCATTTAATGTGACTGGACCACTAGTGACTGGTGGTGGATTTGTTGTCCCTCCGGTTGCTCCCGGAATAACCAGTACTTGCCCGACATAGATGATGTTTGAATTAAACAGATTGTTTGCGGCTACGATTGAATTAACTGTTACACCATAACGGGCAGCAATCCGACTAAGGGTTTCTCCGGCCGATACCGTATGAGTTGTTGACTCTGTTGTTGGCTGTTGTGGTGCTGGAGTTGGCGTAGGATTTGTTGGGTTAGTTGTGCCATCACCCCCAGGAATGATGAGGACTTGTCCCACATAGATTAAGTTGACATTCAGTAGACGATTTGCAATCGCAATCTCATTGGCTGTTACCCCATATTGACGAGCAATTGCTCCAAGAGTTTGTCCACTTAACACGGTGTGAGTTCGGTTAGTTGTGGGCGTTTGAGGTGTTGGAGTCGGTTCACCCGAATTGCCACCACCATCGTCTACACCTGGAATTGTCAAAATCTGTCCTACTTTTAACAAGTTAGGATTGACCAGATTGTTAGCTGCAATTAAATCTGGTACTGGTACTCCATATCTGCGCGAAATAGCATATAGTGTTTCGCCCGGTGCTACCGTATGCGTCGTATCCGCATAGACGGCCGATGGATTAACGAGCATCGATAGCGCGAGTAACAAAAGTAACAGAGCGGCCAAAGATTTTGAGGTTAAATTATAGCGTATAGTAGATTTTTTCATTCTTGGGTAGCTCCTAGTGCAGTAGAAAACTAGTTTGAAGAGATAATAGTAACTAGAATGCCATTGCCTATAGTATTTTTCAAAATATCATTAAACAAGCTCTTGGCTGTTTAAGTCAGACATTAAGCTGTGGATGCTTATATAGTCTTTAATCAAGCTTTAAAACTGATCAACCCATTCATATGGTATTTGGGTTTTAAATAAATAACAAATAGGAATGCATTTGTGGATTACCAAACCTTATTGAAAGAAATTGAGCAAATTACGAAAGAAGCAGGAAATATAATCAAAGGATTTTATAGAGGAGAATTTGAGGTTGAAGAAAAATCTCCAGATAATCCGGTGACTGAAGCTGATAAAGCTGCTGACACATACCTTAAGTCTGCCCTTTTGAGTTTATTACCGGAAGCTGGGTGGCTTAGTGAAGAAACTGTTGATAATCCGGAACGGCTTGAAAAAGAGCTTGTCTGGATTGTGGATCCTTTAGATGGGACAAAAGAGTTTGTGATGGGGATCCCTGAGTTCTCAGTTTCTGTTGCTCTAGTAAAAAACCGGGAACCAGTTATTGCCGCCATCTATAATCCGATAACAGATGAAATGATATCTGCTTATAAAAACGGCGGATTAAATAAGAACGGACATTCTGTGTCTGGGTCTACACGACCAGAGTTGGAAGGGGCCACAATCGATGCTAGTCGATCCGAGCGTAAGCGCGGTGAATTTGAACCTTTTGAAGATCGTTTTAAGATTATAACTATGGGGAGTATCGCTTGGAAATTAGCTCGAACCGGTTTTGGTGCGGCCGATGCCACCTGGAGTCGGGGACCAAAGCATGAATGGGACATTTGTGCTGGGGTTTTACTTGTAAAGGAAGGTGGGGGGCAGTGTGTTGATTTAGATGGGAAAGAGTTTGAATTCAATCAATCATGGCCGAAAGTGAATGGAATTATTGCCGCCAGCGACCAATTATATCCAGATGTTTTCAAGCTTCTAGAACCTCATCGGAGCAGCGCACGCTCAGATTGAGTTTCGTGGGCGTACTTATGCCCTGTCAAATTTGTTGACACTCCAAAATGGGTATGATAGTATCCGCCACGGTTTAAAAAATTTAACTTAAATCATACAAGTTGGCCTAATAAACTATAAAAACAGGCATTCACTAAACATTTCCGATTCCCGGGAGAATCTAGGATGAGATCAAGAACAGAGCAAATGGTAGACCGCCTAAGAGATCTTCAGGCAGGTACACCTGATATTGAAGCTTCAGCAGTAGTTAGTGTTGATGGGTTGATTATGGCCTCGTCACTCCCATCTGGGGTAGATGAAGACCGTATTTCTGCTATGTCGGCCGCCATGTTATCACTTGGCGATAGGATTGCTGCGGAATTACGACGAGGCACTTTGGACAGAGTTTATATTAGCGGAACCCTTGGTATTATCGTTTTAATGGCGGTAGGGGAAGAGGCTGTATTAACTGTTTTAGCCCGTAGCAGTGCTAAATTAGGGTTAATCTTTTTAGATATGAGGCGAGCGGCTGACGATTTAGAAAAATTCCTTTAAATTTGTTATTCAGCAAACTTATTATTCACTCTAGAAATTATCTTTTAGAGTGAATTTTTGTTTTTATAAGCCTTAGTGTTTTTTCTCGTTAATATTTCACGATATTTGTATAGCAGATAGCGATACTTTGAGGAAAAATCTACCGCATTGTTCGAGTTGTCATGCTTAGTATGGCAACTCTTTTTGTTTTATATTGGAATTAACGTTTTTGATTGATTTGGGAACGCTTAAACTAGGCCGTAAATATTTATTATGACAAAATTTATCTTTTTCACAGGTGGTGTTGTTAGTTCAGTTGGTAAAGGTGTAACTGCCGCTGCTTTGGGGCGCTTATTAAAAGCACGTGGGTTGTCGATCGCAGTGCAGAAGCTTGATCCCTATATTAATGTAGACCCTGGTACTATGTCTCCATATCAGCATGGAGAAGTCTTCGTAACTGAAGACGGGGCTGAAACTGACCTTGATTTAGGCCACTATGAAAGATTTATTGATATTAATTTAAACCAACTTTCAAACGTCACAACCGGCCGGATTTATTCTGAAGTCATCCAAAGAGAGCGTCGAGGTGATTATCTTGGCGGGACTATTCAAGTCATTCCACATATCACAAATGAAATTAAGCGTCGCATTCATTTAGTAGCGGAACATACCAAAGCTGACATTGTGATGGTTGAAGTTGGGGGCACTGTGGGTGACATTGAGTCTCTACCTTTCATGGAAGCATTACGGCAAATGCGAAATGAGCTGGGTCGGGATCACACGATGTTTATTCATGTCACTTACTTGCCTTATATCGGAGCAAGCGGTGAGCTTAAGACCAAACCAACCCAGCACAGTGTGCGTGAATTACGTGGAATTGGTATTCAGCCTGACGCGATTATTGCGCGGGCCGATCATGAAATTGCAGACGAGTTAATTACGAAAATCGGCCAGTTTTGTGATGTGCAAAAGGAAGCTGTGATTCCTGCTGTTACAAATAATGTTCTTTATCGTGTCCCTCTTCAAGTTGAAGAAGCTGGTTTAGCCGATTATGTCATCAACCGCTTAGGGCTTAAAGCGCGTAAAGCTGATTTAGCTGAATGGCGAGCATTAGTCCAAGAAATTGAACAGCCTAAAGAAAAGATACGAATTGGTATTGTTGGAAAATATGTTGAATTGCATGATGCTTACCTTAGCGTACGTGAATCGCTATATCATGCT
>JBGCDP010000050.1:0-5329 GCA_045105475.1 Anaerolineae bacterium | reverse complement strand
CCCTTTAGGCGAGCATAGCTATGCTGACCCATGGGGAGGCAATGATGGGCTGAACCAAGCCGTTTTACTCCCCGAAAGCCCTGTAAAGCTTTTCGCCACCGGCTTCCGCAATCCGTTTGATCTGCTGCTCACCGAAGCCGGAAATCTATATACGGTTGACAACGGTTCAAACTTTGATTGGGGCGGGTTCCCAGAGTATGAAGAGTCCTATGGCTGTACCAACAACTATTTAGAAGGTGATCCTGGCTCAGTCACTCCCGGACCCAATCCGGCCGACTATCCGCCTGACATTCAGCTGCACGATGGTGAAAATGGGACCGTCATCAGCGACCGTCGGCCGGATGAACCAGCTTTGAACCTAGCTGGGCTCCATTTGTTGAGCGAAGGGTATTACGCCGGGCATGCCAATCCGACACGGGGCAATCCGGCCGGAGCTGGGCTGTACTGGCACAACAACGAAACTGACATGGGGGAATGGTTAGCTCCAGGTGATGAGCGACTCCCGGCCGCATGGCCCCCATTTCCAGTTGAGCTAGCCAATCCGGTTGAATGTGATTTCCAAGGCCCCATCGTCGACGACCCATCTATCGCCAATCTGGGCCCTTCAACCAATGGACTCACCGAGTACACCGCTTCAAATTTGGATGGCTCGATGCAAAGGGTAATTTTAGGCACGTCTTATACGAGCGATATTTTTCAGATGCGTTTAAACACAGCCGGAGACGGCACGCTCAACTGTCCGGCCGATCTTATGGAACCATGCGCAGATTCGTTTGCGCGGGGCTTTGGCTCAGTTCCGCTCGACATCGTTGCGGTCAGCGATACTGGTCCATTTCCGGGCACAATTTGGGTCACCAACCATTTAGGGCATGACATTACGGTGTTTGAACCGATTGATTACACCCAAGATCAACCTGTTGAACTCCCGGCTGGGGTTGCTGTTGAAAAAGCAGACCCAACACCGGAACCGGTGTCGGCCGAAGGTGAGGTCATCATCTGTGTCAATATTGGTGGTCCAGAATACATTGCCGCAGACGGCCGCATCTTTTTGGCCGATGACGCCAATCCCCGCTGGATCACGGCCGGAACGCTGTCTGAAAACGCAGTCGAAATCGAAAACACGACTGACGATATCATTTACCAAACGGACCGCTGGGGGGAATTCAAAACCTTTATTCCGCTCCCAGAACCCGGTTTGTACACGCTCGAACTCTATTTCGCAGAAATTCACTATGGCGTTAACACAGAAAATGGGCAAAATGCTCGCAGTTTTAATGTTTTGGTAGAACAGTTTGTAACCCTGTCCGAATATGATATTGAAGCGGCCGCGGGGGGATCAGCCAATGCGGTCATTGAACGTTTTAATACAACTTCATACGATGCCACCCTCGCTATTGAGTTTGAATTGGGAGGAATCGACAACCCCAAACTATCGGCCGTCTGTGTGCTCCAGCCAGATGATGAGTAAAGTCATCTGTTCTTAACTCATTATCTTTTAGAGTGAGCACAACTGGCATATAATTTTTATTCTTAAAGAAGTTTCACGTTCCTTTTATGATGTTATCTCTGCATTCACGTAAACTAACTCCCCCGACCAAGGGGGGACATTCACCACAGACCTTCATCCCAACTTTTTATTAGACTATTTTAGTCCTGAATTATTCTATGAATCGCGTACTCCAATCGTGGATAAAAGAACAGCATAATCGCATTGCACAAGACACGTTGCGCAAATTGCCTTTCAAGTTCTCTGCGACCCTGTTAGATAGCTTAATTGAAACGCTTCAATTGGCTTTCGAAGAAAACGATTCAGAACAAACAAAGCTCATTCAAGAGTGGATGCAGCGTCACAAAACAGAAATCCCCCGGCCGATTCATGAATGGGCCACAGTTCTTAGCACACTGAAACAACAGATTATTCATGCGCTCAAAGATCATTTACCGGCCGAAATTGTGCTCTCAGAGTTCTCTACACTCGATAAAACCTTCACCCTAGCGATGGGGCAAATCGGCCGGATTGCGGACAATCGCACCCAAGCCGACATGCTTGATCAGATGATTATGCTCAAAGAGCAAATCTCAATGCTCGAGAAAAATCGTAAGCGGTTTATCAACGTCGCCGCCCACGAGCTTAAAACACCGCTCACGCTACTTGAAGGGTATGCGAAAATGTTGCGCGAAAACATTGAACCAGATGACCTGCAAACCTCAATGTACTTAGGTGGTCTAGACAACGGAACAGACCGGCTCCGTAGCATCATTAATGACATGATCGACGTGAGCCTTATCACCTCTGGCAGCTTTACCATTACCCGCCAACCGCTCTCGCTAGATTCCGTTTTAACCCGCGTTCTGCGCGGCATCAATCGGGACTTTGCTTCACGGAGTGTGGCGGTCAATATTCAAAAACTCGCCCATAATCACATCATCATGGGGGACCCGGAAAGATTGGTTCAGGCATTTTTCAAGCTTGTGAGCAACGGTGTTAAATACACTCCCGACGGCGGCACCGTCACAATTGATGTTGTCCCTCTCAAAACAAGCAGCTCAAGCCCAATCATCGATATCCGCATATCTGATACAGGTGTCGGCATTTCCAATCAGAATTTACCCAAAATCTTTGAGCCATTTACCGGGGATGGTGATGTCAATCTTCACTCATCAAGCAAAACAAAGTTTATGGGTGGTGGTCCGGGATTAGGGTTGCCCATTGCAAAAGGTGTAATCGAAGCGCACGGCGGATCGCTGTGGGTGGAAAGTGAAGGATATGACAGTGAGGAGTGCCCTGGCTCAGTTTTTCATGTAGAGCTACCTATTTTAGAGTAGTTGGCTGCCAGCCCACACTATTTATAACTTTCGGAAACAATAAAAAAAGGACCGATCTTTGATAAGATCGGTCCTTTTTAATTTCAAGCTGATCATAGCGAGCTTAGCCCATTTATTACTACCCGCCGTTGCCCCCTTGTCGATTACCTCCACCACGGCCGGTTCCAGCTAAATAGTTCTCGATAAACCCGTCTAAGTTTCCATTTTGAGCCGGAGCAGAATCGGCCAAAGCCTCTGCCAGTGCGGTTTTAATCGATTCAAGATCGCCACCGTTTGACTCAATAACAGCTTGGATCGACCCATCTTCGGCCGCTGAGAGCAACTCTTCAACCGATAATCCTAACTCGGCTGCAACCGTTTCATTTGCCAACCCATTGAAGTTACCACCACGCTGTGGCTGTGCCTGTTCTCCGTTAACTTTGCCATTTAACAGACGAACAACGGCGCCACTCACCTGAGCTGCAAAAAAAGCATCTTCGCCGCCGGCCGCTTCGATCCGTTCAGCCTGACGTGCAGCAATAGCTTCTGGGTCAGGAGCACCGACACCACCGCCCCCCTGGCCGCCACCACCTTGGCCGCCTAAGCCGCCTTGACCACGGCCGCCGCCACCTTGGCCACCGCCGCCCTGGCCACCGCCATCAGCAGGAGGACCGCCACCTTGACCACGGCCACCGCGCCCCAGTTCAATGTCGCCCGCTTCAATCATTTCTTGTAGTTTTGCATTGGTAAGCTGGAGCTGAGCGATTGCTGAAATCTGGGAATCCGTCATGCCACGCTCAATTTGAGTCACAAGCGCATCTAGCTCAGCATCGGCCGTGCTGCCATTTGCGACCAAACCGGTATACGCCTGCCATAACGGCAACAGTTTTTCCGCTTGCTCGTCTGTTACCGCATCTTCACCGCCCTCTAGCGCCACAGTTCCAGCCGCCAACTGGCTCACTATCGGCATCGCATCCGAAAAATCGGCCGATAAGCCGCTATCACTTTGCGCAGCACCGCTGCCTGCCACAGCAGATGATTCAACACCTGCTTCTGGCGAGGCGCAAGCCGCCAAAGCCAAAACTATAATCAAACCGACACTAAAAATTGTTTTCTTAAACATAATTTATCTCTCTAGCCGTTTCAAGTGACGGCCTATATCTTATTTTTCTACGCAGGGCTCAAAAGGTCTTCTCTAAAAAGGTTTCCAGTCGCTGCTTACTCGTGCCGCAAGGCATCAATTGGATCAAGCTGAGCGGCTTGATTTGCCGGATAAAATCCGAAGAAAATACCAACGGCCGCAGCTGAACCAAAAGCTAAAAAGATTGAACTCGGCACGATGACGGTTGGCATGTCTCCAGTTGCGCCAAACAAATACGCGCCACCGATGCCCAACACAATCCCTATCAATCCACCGATTAAGCTGAGAATCAACGCTTCAGCTAAAAACTGAAAACGGATGTCATTTGGCGTAGCACCCACAGACTGACGAATGCCGATTTCGCGCGTCCGTTCAGTCACGCTCACCAACATGATGTTCATGATGCCGATCCCGCCGACTAGCAGCGAAACCCCAGCGACCCAAGCAAGCAAATTACGGAACGCCTCCGTTGTGGCCCCTTGGGTATCGATAATGTCCTGCTGGGTCTGAATCGTAAAAGTGATTTCTGTCAGATCTAACCCTTTGCTGCTCGCAAGTTTTAATTCGATCTGTTCAATCACTTGGTCCATATCACGGTCTTCGGCGATTTCAGCATAAATAATGCGAACCTGGTTACCGAAAATGCGTGCAAAGCGGGCGGGTAAAAAGCGATCAAACACAAGCTGAATCGGGATGTAAATCTGTGAATCAAAGTCTGTATTGCCGACTACCCCTTTCTCTTCAGCCACACCAATCACAGAAAGTCGGGTATTGCCAACGGTTATTGATTGACCGATGGGATCAGCATCTTCAAACAGGTCAGCCGCGATTCCGGCCCCAAGTACGGCAACTTTTGTACCGCGATCTTGCTCCTTTTCGTTAAAAAAGCGTCCTTCATCTACGGGTACATCCCGGACAGTGGGATATTGAAACGTTGTCCCGATAATCGAGACATCGGTGAGTGAGGCACTGCTTGATTTAACAATTTGATTTGTGGTTTGCTCCACAACAGACCCAGTGACGCCCACTACGCCGTTCACAACGGCGAGGTCGTCATAAACAAGCGCCGGGGCTTGCCCGCCTCCCCCCCCGCCGCCGCGGCCACCTCGGCCGAATGGCGCTTGAACAAAGACAAGGTTAGAGCCTAGCCCTTCAATTTGAGCCGCAATCTGAGCTTCAGTTCCGGCCGAAATCGCGATCATAATAATGACCGCCCCAACGCCGATGATTACGCCAAGCATGGTCAACAGGGAGCGGACTTTGTTGCGTGCCACCCCTTCCCATGCGATGCTGACAATCTCTGCGGGGTTAATTAACGTTGTAATTTCTTCCCCATCTAACGTATTGGCCGGATTAGGGTTTAAAGCTGCTGGGTTTGAGCTA
>JBGCDP010000049.1:0-33399 GCA_045105475.1 Anaerolineae bacterium | reverse complement strand
TTTGCATGGGGGGATCTAGCTTTAACGATGGGAATCATGCGGCCGAACTTGGTTGCGATTCCAGTTATGCTGTGTGGAACCGATGAGCAAAAAGCGGAGTACCTGCCGATGTTCGCGAGCGAATCTTTGCCACAGGTGACCTCTGCGCTAACAGAGCCTGCGATTCAGTTTGATCCACGCAATCTAAAAACAGCTGCCACAAAAGACGGGAACAACTATGTGCTAAATGGCACTAAGATGATGGTATTGAATGCAAAAGATTCTGGTGTGATTTTGGTTTATGCAAATGAAGGTGGGCAAACACAAGGGTTCTTGGTTCCGGCTGCAAGCGATGGCATATCAGTAGGCGATCGTGAAAAGTTGATGGGGGTTAACGCTCTTGAAGGGTATCGCGTTTCATTTGAAAATGTGACCATTCCAGCTTCAGCTAAATTGGGTGGAGAGGCCGGTTGTGACTTTGATTTAATCTTGAATCACAGTCGTGTTGCTTTGGGCGCCGCGGCCGTGGGTATTTTACGGGCAGGCACCGAATATGCGGTTGAATATGCCAAACAGCGAGTTCAATTTGGCAAGCCAGTCGCGCAAAATCAATCGATTGCTTTTATGTTGGGTGAAATGGCGACTGATGTTGACGAGCTGCGCATGATGGTTTGGGAAGCAGCTTGGGAGCTGGATCAAGGGAAGGATGCGACCCGCACAACAACGGTGATGAAATATCATATGGATGGTTTGGTGGTAAAAACGGCCGATCAAGCGCTGCAAACGCTGGGTGGCTACGGTTATATCCGCGAATATCCGGTTGAACTTTGGTTGCGTAACGCACGTGGCATGGCGACATTCGATGGTCTATTGACCTTATAGGAGCATTTCAATGATTACTTTTGAACTTCCAGATGACGTAAAGCAGCGGACCCAAATGGTCGACTATTTGGCTCAGAATTCAATTCGCCCTTATTCACGAAAATACGATGAGGCGGAGCATGAACGGCCGCAGGAATTTATCGATGCGATGTGGCCAATCACCAAAATGCTCTATCAAGGGCAGGTAAAAAAGCTCGAGAAGATTGTTGCCGGTGAAGCTAATGGTTCTGCAAAAAAACGAACTGGTCCCAACATTTCATTTTTAGGGACGATTTTAGCTATCGAATCTTTGAGCTGGGGCGATGCGGGTATTTATCTGTGTACACCAAATGGTGGTTTGGGTGGCGCTGCAATCGAAGCGGTTGGAACACCAGAACAAAAACTACGCCTACTCAAGAAATGGACAGAGGGTGAGCCTAAATGGGGGGCAATGGCGATCACAGAGCCGATGGCTGGGTCTGATAATAGTTCGATGCGTACCACAGCCATTCTTGATGAAGAGACGAATGAGTGGGTGCTTAACGGTGAAAAAGTGTTTATCACCAACGGTAGTTTGTCACTCAAAGAATCAGATGGCTTATGCATCGTTTGGGCCACTATCGATCCAGAAGCGGGCCGCACTGGAATCAAATCATTTGTTGTTGAGGCGCATAACCCAGGAGTGACCGTTGCCAAACAAGAACATAAATTAGGCATACGAGCCAGTGATACTGTAGCGTTGCATTTTAAGGATGCACGGATCCCATACGACAATATTTTAGGTAATCCTGAGGTGATTAAACGAGACGGTGGCTTTAAAGGTGCGATGAAAACGTTCGATGCGAGCCGGCCGGCCGTGGCTGCTTCGGCCGTGGGTATCGCCCGAGCCGCACTTGAATTTACGCAAGAGACGCTTAAAGCTGAAGGGATCGAAGTGGATTATACAAAGCCAAAGAACCAGTTGACCGCCATCGAACGTGATTTGCTTGAAATGGAAGCACGTTGGAAAGGATCGTGGCTTTTAACGCTTAAAGCGACTTCACAGATGTGCTTTGGTGAAAGCAATCGTCGGGAAGCGAGTATGTGCAAATATCGGGCTGGTGAAGCGGTGACGTGGATTACCCAGAAGTCGGTTGAATTGCTGGGCCCGTTGGGCTACTCGCGTGAGATGCTGGCTGAAAAGTGGATGCGTGATGCGAAGATCAATGATATTTACGAGGGGACAAAGCAGATTAACCTGTTAATTATCGCCCGTGATGTGCTGGGTTATTCGCGACGGGAATTGGCGTAGCCACTGGATGGAAGGCCACCGATAACCGCCGTGAAGCGGATCAAAAAATGATTGCAGAAGCTGAGACAGTCACAATCAAAGCGGCCGATGGGTATGAGCTGGGCGGAACATTGTTTCGCGCTGGCGAAAATAGCCCTGTTGTAATCGTGCATGGAGCAACGGCCGTGCCGCATCAGTTTTATCGTCGTTTTGCTCAATTTTTCCAAGCCAAAGGGTGGTCAGTTTTGACCTATGATTTCCGTGGGATTGGCGTTTCAGCCCATGAGAGTTTGATCGGCTTCGACGCGACTTGTGGTGATTGGGGGTTGTTGGATGTTCCGGCCGTCTTGTTATGGGCTGAAGAAAATCTGGCCCCCAGTAAAATTTACTTTGTTGGCCATAGCGCAGGTGGGCAGCAAGCGGGATTGCTTGAAGAACCAAGCTCTGTCGACGGGATGGTGACCGTATCTGCCCAAAGCGGCTATTGGGGTTTGCAAGGTGGAAACGAAAAGCTAAAAGTCTTTTTTATGGTCTGGTTAATCATTCCAATCTGGGTTCGGCTGATGGGGTATTTACCTTGGAGCAAGCTGGCGAAAGCGGAAGATCTGCCCCGAAATGTGGCGTTGCAGTGGGCAAAATGGTGCCGACACCCTGACTATATTTTGAGCGAAAAAAGCTTGCCTTTAGAAAGATACAAGAACTTTGCAGCATCAGTTTTAGCATACAGCATCGACGATGATGATTGGGGTACTGCTCCCTCTGTTGATGCGATGATGCTAAAGGCGTACCCTAATGTGGAACGGAGGCATCTTATCCCAGCCGAATACGGAATTCCGAAATTAGGGCATATGGGCTTTTTTCGAAAAGGGTCAGAATTATTATGGCAGGAGGTGTTTGAATGGCTGAATCAACATTGACATCATCCCCTCAAGCCCTTGAAAACAAAAGAACATCGGTTGAAGGTCAACTTCAAGCCCATTGGAAATCTGCTGATCAATTTGTGTCGGAACGCTTTTCGGCCGACAATGAGAAAGAACGGCATAAGTTTGCTCCTCAGCCGTTTTTTTCCAGAACTAAAAAATGTATCGGCGACTCATTCGCCATGCTGGAACTGCGATTGGTTGTACCAACGCTGCTCCAAAAATTAAGATTTGAACCAGCTTCAACCCATCCTGCCCAGGAAGCGGCCGGGTTTGTGATGGAGACGGCGGAGCCGGTTATCATGAAAATAAGAAACAAATAGTGGTTGGTTACTAGTGATTAGTGGTTAGAAATCAACTGAAACTACCCACTAGTAACTAGCCACTAACTGCTTTCCTAGGAGTAATTTATGAGTTTTCGTATTGAAAAAGTAGGCATTATCGGTGCTGGTACGATGGGGGGCGGCATTGCGGCCCATCTCGCGAACATCGGGATTCCCGTCGTGCTACTCGACATTGTGCCATTTAATTTGTCAGATGAAGATGCCAAAAACCCAAAGGTGCGTAACAGCATCGTACAGGGTGGCTATGACCGGATGGTGAAAGCCAAACCGGCTAACTTAGGTCGAAAAGATCGGGCGAACATGATCACCATCGGGAACACCGAAGATGATTTTGAGCTGTTGGCCGATTGTGACTGGGTGGTTGAAGTAATCATCGAACAGCTAAAGCCAAAACAGGATTTAATGACCCGTTTGGCCGAAGTGTGTAAACCGACGGCGATCATCACATCAAACACCTCGGGTATCCCGATCAATGAAATTGCTGACGGACAGAGCGATGAGTTTAAAGCCCGCTTTTTGGGCACTCATTTCTTTAATCCGCCACGCTATTTAAAACTGTTGGAGATTATTCCAACCCCAGATACGTCACAGGCTGTGACCGATTTCATGATGGAATTCGGCGCAAACGTGCTGGGTAAAGGGATGGTTTTGTGTAAAGACACGCCGAACTTTATCGCCAATCGTTTTATCGCCGTTGCTGGAAATTATTCAGTTCAAACGGCGTTAGATGTTGGGATGAGCGTGCCTGAGGTTGACGGGGTGACCGGCGCTTTGCTCGGCCGACCTTCGACCGGAACATTCCGCCTAACCGACCTCGTCGGCCTCGACATCATGATGCATGTCAACGCCAACCTGTACCCTGCCATTCCACACGACAACTATCGTGAGTTGTTGGTTGCTGACAAACTAGTCAAGATCAATGACCAAATGAAAGAGAACGGCTGGTTAGGGAATAAGACAGGCCAGGGGTTCTACAAGAAGACGATGGTCGACGGGAAACGGCAGTTCTGGTCGTTGAACCTTGAGACGATGGAATACGAACCGGACGCGAAGACTCGTTTTGAGTCTGTCGGCAAGGTGCGCAAAATCGAAGATTTGGGTGAGCGAATGAAAGCCCTCTTTGATGAAAATGACAAAGCTGCGATTTATACCCGCAAGGTCACCTATTTCAGCATGGCATACGCGGCCGCAGTTGGGCAAGAAATCGCCTATTCGATCAGCGACATCGATGATGCGGTACGCTGGGGCTTTGCTCATGAAGCGGGTCCATTTGAAATTTGGGACATGCTGGGCGTGGCAGAAACGGCCGAACGGATGGAAGAAGACGGCTTTGTTGTCCCTGACTGGGTCAAAGATATGCTGGCTTCAGGCGTAGACTCTTTCTACGACGAAAACGGTAATCCGTACGACTTCATCAACGAAAGCGGCCGAACCACAGCAACTGTTGATCCTCGAATCACTAGCGTCGACATGCTCAAAAAAGCGAACGGTGGCGAGATTGCGCGCAACATGAGCGCATCGTTGCACGACATGGGTGACGGGGTGTTGCTCTATGAATTCCACTCAAAAATGAACGCGATTGATAGCGACATGGTTGAGATGGGGAACAAAGCGCTCGAACTACTCGAAAAAGATGAGTGGGTCGGCATGGTGACCGGTAACAACGGAAAAGATTTCTGTGTCGGTGCCAACGTCGCTGTTGTGGCGATGGGTGCGGCTCAGGGTATGTGGGATCAAGTTGAGAAAGGGATTAAAGATCTGCAAGAATTGACCTATAACCTGCGTCATAGTGCTAAACCGGTTGTTTCAGCTCCGCATCAGCGGGTGTTGGGCGGTGGCGTCGAAATGACGATGGCCGCTTGGGAGTCAGTGGCTGACCATGAAACATACATGGGATTGGTCGAAGTCGGTGTTGGTTTGATTCCGGCCGGTGGTGGCTTGAAAGAGCTGCTGCGCCGTAAAATGAATCCTGTGATGGCTAATCCGCACGGTGATGCGATTGTCCCAATGCAGGAGATTTTCCAGCAGGTAGCAACGGCGACTGTCGGTGTGACCGGTGCGTGGAACGCAAAATCGTTGGGTTACTTGGAAGAAGATGACAAGATCGTTTTCAACAGTGATCATCGGTTGAGCACGGCCAAACAGCGGGTTATGCAGCTGGTTGAAAGCGGCGCACGGCCGCCGGAAGCATCAAAAGTATATGCGGCCGGACGTGACGTATCAGCGGCGATGCAATTGGGGATCCAGAGTTTTGTCTGGGGCCGATATGCATCTGAGCATGATCAACTGATCGGCAATAAACTGGCTTACGCCCTAACAGGTGGTGGTCTTTCAAGCCCAGCTTGGGTAGACCAGTGGTACATTTTGGATCTTGAGCGGGAAGGATTCATGTCGCTTTTGGGTGAACAGAAGACGCTGGACCGCATTACGCATATGTTGACCAAAGGGAAGCCCCTTCGGAACTAGTTATCAGTTTTTAGTCGTCAGTCATCAGTTAGGCAAGTGTGCTAGCTGAGAACTCTGAACTGACAACTGATAACTGCGAGGAACAAACATTATGAGAGAAGCAGTAATAGTCGCGGCGAGTAGAACGGCCGTGGGTAAAGCATTAAAAGGAACGACACGTAATTTGCGTTCTGATGACATGATGGCGGCCGTGGTTGAAGAGCTAATGCGTCAAACAGATGGCAAGCTCGATCCGGCCCTAATCGACGATATGATTGTCGGTTGTGCCATGCCAGAAGCGGCGCAAGGGCTTAACTTTGCCCGCACAATTGCATTGCGTGCTGGCTTGCCAGTCGATGTCCCTGGGCAAACGGTTAATCGTTTTTGCTCAAGCGGTTTGCAGACAATCGCAATGGGTGCTGAGCGCATTATCGCGAATGGTGCTGATGCGATCGTAGCTGGTGGCGCTGAAACGATGTCGCTTGTACCGATGTCTGGTTTCCGCGTGTCTCCTAATCCACACATGGTGGCAAATATGCCTGAAGTGTATATGGGGATGGGATACACGGCTGAGCAAGTGGCTGACGAGTGGGATGTATCTCGTGAAGATATGGACCAGTTCGCATACGAGAGCCACATGAAAGCGGCGGCCGCAACTGAGAAAGGGTACTTTGCGGAAGAAATTGTCCCTGTGAATTTCACTCAGGTTGATGCGGGTCCAAACGGGCCGGTTGAGCGTGAAGTTGTCTTTAATACGGACGAGCATTTGCGGGCGAATACGACGGTTGCTGGGTTAAACAAACTCCGGCCGGTATTCCGTAATGGCGGCCGGGTCACGGCCGGTAACTCGTCTCCATTGAGCGACGGGGCGGCCGGTGTGATCGTGATGGAACGTGAGATGGCTGAGGCTCAAGGGCTAAAACCATTGGCTCGCTTTGTTGGCTTTCAGGTAGCAGGTGTCCGGCCGGAAGTGATGGGTGTTGGGCCGATTAAGGCTGTACCGAAGTTGCTTGACCGTGTCGGCATGACGCTTGACGACATCGATTTAATTGAGCTAAACGAAGCGTTTTCTGCACAGGCGTTGGCGGTTATTCGTACACTGGAGATGGACCCTGAAAAGGTAAATGTCAACGGTGGAGCGATTGCGTTGGGACATCCGTTAGGGTGTTCGGGTGCGAAGCTGACGGTTCAGCTGATCAATGAGATGAAGCGTCGGAACAGCAAATATGGCATGGTGACGATGTGTATTGGCGGCGGCATGGGCGCGGCCGGGATTTTTGAGAATTTGGATTAATTGATTTGATCAATTAAAGTGTTTCTGATTAGAAAGGTCTGATGAAAATCAGGCCTTTTTTATTGTGTTAGGAGGAACAAATCTAAAATAGAGTGAGATGCTAAGTGACCCAAAGTTCGTGATATGTTTAATTTGAGGAGAGAGGAAAATGAAAAACCGATTTACCC
Source organism: Anaerolineae bacterium (assembly GCA_045105475.1). GTDB lineage: Bacteria > Chloroflexota > Anaerolineae > Promineifilales > Promineifilaceae > WTJY01. The sequence goes on along the minus strand of JBGCDP010000049.1, from coordinate 26,119 downwards.
TTTGTGGCACGGTGTTACATGCACCCGTATGTGGTGAGATTGAAGTAATCGAAAGCGGCTTGATCGAGGTGGATGCTGACGGGACCATCGCCGGTGTAACTGCCCCTGAAGACGAAAACTACGCCGGCATTAAACAAAAGGCTATCGAAACCGGCCGTTTTGTAGAACTCTCAGAAGGTCAATATCTGCTACCTGGCATGATTGATTTGCACGTCCATGCACCCCAATGGCCCCAGGCCGGAAATGCCTTGCATATGCCGCTGTATGACTGGTTGCAAGAAAAAACCTTTCCCCTCGAAGCAAAATATGCTGATCTCGACTTCGCCGAAAAATCATACAGCTCTTTGGTTGAGACCTTGATCGGTAACGGCACCACGACCACACTGTATTTCGGAACGGTTCATCTAGAAGCGACAAAGTTGCTGGCTGATATTTGCCTAGCGAAAGGGCAACGGGCGCTAGTCGGCAAAGTGGCAATGGATAACCCTGATGAATGTCCCGATTATTATCGTGACCCATCTGTTCAGCAGGGGCTTGACGACACGCGCGCCCTAATCGACTATGTCCGCAGGATGCCGGGCAACGAGCACGACCTTGTGTTGCCGGTCGTCACGCCACGGTTTATTCCGAGCTGTACAGACGAAATGCTGACAGGGTTGGGGGAGCTTGCTCAGGAATATGATTGTCATGTGCAAACCCATTGTTCCGAAAGTGATTGGGAGCACGGCTATGTGCTAAACCGACATGGTGAACGTGACACCCAGAGCCTCAATCATTTCAAGCTTTTGACCAACAAAACTGTTCTGGCTCACTCTTGTTTTATCAACGATGACGACATGGCAACGATCAAACAGCAGGACAGTGGCGTCGCTCACTGCCCGATCTCAAACGCCTATTTTGCCAATGCGGTATTCCCTGCCCGAAAAGCGCTCGACCGAGGGTTGAATGTCGGTTTGGGCACCGATGTCGCTGGTGGCACGACCCCATCGTTGCTACAAAATTGTAACGCGGCAATAACGGCCTCCCGCTACCTTGAAGAGGGTGTTGATATTAAGAAAAGCCCGGCCGAGCGAGGGGTTCCAAAATCCCGAATTGATTTCAAAGAAGCGTTTTGGATGGCGACGACTGGGGGTGGAAAGGCGTTAGATTTGAACATCGGCCTTTTTAACGAGGGATATGCGTTTGATGCTATCGTCGTGGATACCAAGGTTGCCGAGTCGAACGTGGTTATTTGGGATGAGTTGGATGATGTGGAAGGGATCTTGCAAAAAATTATTTACAATGCCGGCCGGCAGAACATTCGCAAAGTATGGGTGCAAGGGGCACTCATTGGCGGCTGCGATCTCTCGAAATAGTTTGTAGCCTGCCTATTAAATCACCGGTAGCCCATCCTCTCGTTCAACAATCTTCTCTTTGGGGAAATGCAGCTCGATCTCTGGGAAGGGCAGGGCGACCCCGTGCTCTTTCAGGGAATCCCAGATGGCTAATTTAACATCACTGATGATCTTCTGGCTCCGCATCGGCTCTATGACCCATAGGTGGAGCCGGAATGTGGCGACGTTATTGCCGTAATCGAGCAATTCTGCGTCTGGTGCCGGATCTTCTAGGACGTTTGAGTGGCTTACTCCGGCCGTCTTAAGCAGGTTAATCACCTGGCGAGGGTTGATTACACAATCGGTTTGAACGGTGAGGCTGACGCGCACATTATCATTCGTTCCGGTGTAGGTTTTAAATGAGGAAGTAAAAAAGGTCTGATTTGGGATAATCACCTCTTCATTGTTGCGATTCCGCACCGTCGTCGCCCGGATACTAAAGTCTTCGACAATGCTGATCTCATTGTCAACTTCAATGACGTCACCCGGATGTAACGTTCGCTCAAAGAGCAGGATAAATCCACTGATAAAGTTCCCCAAAATCTCACGTAGAGCAAAGCCGATCCCCACTGAGAGCCCGCCTGTAATCGCGGCCATCGTTGTGGTATCAAACTGGAACTGAGTAAAGATGTAGCCGATCGCAATCATGATCAGAATATAACGAGCAAGGGTCAATGTCGCTTTTACCCCACCAGGATCGTGTGAGGTGGTTGCCAAAATGAACTGGTAGAGCAGGTTCTGTGCGATTCGGACCAATCCAACCCATAAATAGAGCCCGATCGTCGACAAGAAAAGGGCTCTTACTGTGACCGGGCTGCTGAAGATGGTTGTTAGCGTAATATCGGCAACCGTAAAAACATCAGCCAGGTTGTGGAATATAGCTAGCCCTAGACAGATAAAGAAGGCTGGCTGTAGGTAGCGGTTGTTTGCAGCTTGGGCGGTTGTTTTGTCCAATATCTGGTCGATCAAGACCGATGCGAAGCTGTAAACGAGATAGGCGAAAAAGAACCACTCCATCTTGAGTAGCAATCCCCCTAGAAATCCCTGCTCAAGCAACCATGTGTGCACAGACATGAGCATGAAGAAGCCAAGGATTGGAAAGGTAGCCGCTTCAAGCATGGCATGGGCCAATCGGCCGGCCGTCTTAATACCGATAATCAGATGCTCGTAGCCGCTATATTCAAAATTGCTTAAGAACTTAAATCGGGCCGATTTTTCCTCTGTAAGCCAGCGCACTAGCTTTGCAACCTGGCGAAGAATGGCCCACATCAAATCAGAAATGACCCAAGCGAAAAAGAGGCCCACTATAATCGCAATGAATTGAATTTGAACAATCGGCCGATTGAAATAGATACTCGCTTTTTGGGCGACATCAATAAAGAGGGAAATATCCAACGTGGATTCCCCGCCTGATGTTCGTTCGGAGGTGTGAGATTGGGTTACTTCAAGGACATCGAGTTCACTGAATTCACCCACAGTAGAAACCCGATCGAATAATTGTTCGACCGCCACTTGAGGCGAAGAAATCCCTTCTAGAACCTGAATGTAGGTTTCTGTTCCGACAACTCTGAGGTAATCGGTTTTCGGTGTATGTTCCATTGGGAAGAAATCTGAGCGGCCCGCTTGCTCGACCAGAACCGAAACTATCGGTGCCAAACGCTCATCAAAAGTAACCTTTTCATGCAAAGGAATCTTTCCGTAGCTGCTTAGCGCGATACGTCGTTGTTGAGATGGATTGATAAAAAAGTTGATCAACTCACCCGCCAGTTCGACCTGTGGCGGGGACGCATTGCTGCTGATCGCCATCGTCTGTAATTCTAGAAACGCACCAGGATTTTCTCCCGGCTCAACCCCCGGCAATGGAGCCACGCCGACATTGCCGACGCCTAATTCATTCTCTAAAAACGGCAAATCGAGCGAGTTACCGATTAAGTAGCTTGCGTCTCCCTGCGCAAAAGATTGATAAAGATCTTGATAAACATGGTTCAAGAGGATGTTTGGTTCCTGCTGCGCATCATATAGCCAGGTGAGCCAGTTGGTAAACGGGACATCTTCTTTTAATACGGCTTCTGGTGAGATCGCCCCTCCCCCAAAGGTCTGAATGCCCCAATAGGCGTGATAGAAATCGGTGGGGAGCGCAAATCGCGTTCCTTCTGAAGCGGTTTCGATTATTTCATCTAATGTCTGAATCGGCTGCGAAACATGATTCTTGTTATAAAAGAGGACGTCGGTATAGGCGGTAAATGGGATGGCAAACTGACCATCTGGTCGTCGGAGCGATTCAATTGTTCCCGGCAACAATCCATCTGTCTGGAGAGGCAATTCGCTTACGTCGAGCAATAGCGCCCGCTCTGTCAATTCGTATAGTAAGTATGGCTCTAGGCCGATGATAAGATCGGGTTCCAGCCCTGAACTGGCGCGATCGACATATTGTTCGTTGAAGCTTTGGGGAGAAACATATTCAGTTGTAATATGCACACGGGGGTTGATTTCCTCAAAGCGGTCGATAACCTCGGTTAAAAGTTGGGATTCTGGGAGCGGCCAGTTGTGCCAGATGAGCAGAGATTGATCTAACTCTTCAGACGTAGGTAATGGGGCTGTTGGTCTGCCATAAACCAGGTAGACGGTCCAAAAGAGGCAAAAAATAGGGATGATAAAACGGCTTTTCAACTAAAAACTCCAAGTTTTTATGACTGCTCAGGCCTGTTTGAAAACAATCTTTTAAGAAATCGGTAGATTAATGCCTGCCTTTAAGAGGTTACTGGAGAAAAATAGCTAGGTATAGGGGAGGAAGGTCACAGATTGGCTCGAGTGATGTTACTGTTTTTGAAATAGCTACTAAAAATCTTTCCCTGTTAAAATGATGCCATCATGAAAACTGTAACTCGTAGCATTGTTGACCCAAGCGCATTGGTTTTTGCGGCCGAGCTTCTATCCGCCCATGAACTCATCGTTGTCTATTTCCAAGGAACCTATGCCTTTCTGTGTGATTGTGATGCGACTATACCGGCCGACAAAATTTTCCAAATCAAGAACCGGCCGCGTGAGAAAGGATTATCTTTGGTCGTTGATCCGGAGTTTTTGCCCGACTTTGTTGAATTAGCTCACCCAGCTTTTGAACGGTTCCCATTAGAAAAATCAGTTGAACTCCAGCGGAGTCTGCATGCTTTAGGCCTCGTGTTTCCAGCAAGCCCCAACGCTCCGGCCGATATCGTACAAAACGGCACTATTCTGAACGTCTGGACTGAATATCAGCCCCATCGTCCGTTGACTCAGCTTACCCATCTGGCTCGTTCCAAAGGCGTACGCGGATTCAAAGGGGCCTCTACAAATCTAAGTCATGAGCCAACCTACAACACCGTTGAGCAGGTTCTGGCTCAATTTGATGGCCAGGTTCGGCTAATTTTAGATGGGGAAGTGCCAGTTTTTGAAAATAGGAGAAAATCAACAACGCTGATTGATCTGACCGGAAAGCGGCCGACGATGATTCGGGCTGGCAATGTCACGGCCGATGAAGTGCAATCCGCATTGACCCGTGTGGGGTACGGAAAGCTCGAAATTGCCGCTAACGTCAAGGTTTTATAGGCCTTCAATTAACAAAATAGAAGAGGAAAAATGGACACACAAAAAATTGTAGCTGCCAGTCGAGATTGGATAAAAAAAGAGGGGCACCACATCCTCAAAGAATATTGTGACCTGCTGAAACTGCCTAACCATGCGGCCGACCTGCCGAATATCGAACGAAACTGTGAGTTCATCTCTCAAATGTTTGCCAAGCGTGGCTTTGAAATGCAACATTTGCGGCTTGAAGGGGCACCACCAATTGTCTACGGTGAGCGCTTGGTTCCCGATGCGACTCGAACTTTTTGTATATATGCTCACTATGATGGGCAGCCGGTCGTACCTGAAAACTGGGCTCATGCTCCTTTCGAGCCCACGCTTTATGACGAAGCGATGCCTAACGGCGGCCAGCCAACCCCGTTCCCCAAATCAGGAGAAGAAATTGATGAAGAATGGCGTTTGTATGCGCGGTCTGCCTCTGATGACAAAGCTCCGATCATTTCGCTAGCGGCCGCGCTTGATGGGTTAGAAGCGGCCGGGATCGGCCTGACTTCTAACATCAAGTTGTTTTTTGATGGCGAAGAAGAGGTCGGTTCGCCCCATGTCGAAACCTATCTGAGCACCTTTGATCATTTATTGAACGACATTACCGTTTGGTTGCTGGTTGATGGGGCCGTTTATCCAACCGGTGACCCGACGTTTAAATTTGGTTCACGAGGCCGAACGGCCGTACAGCTCACCGCTTATGGTCCAGCCCGGCCGCTGCATAGCGGGCATTACGGCAATTGGGCTCCGGTACCTGGCCAAATGATGGCTCGCTTACTTGCCTCAATGAAAGAGGATGATGGGATGGTGCTGATTGACGGCTTTTATGACAGCGTCATCCCTATGACTGATTTTGAGAAAGCCCAAGCGGAACAAGCTCCCAATATCGATGAGCAACTCAAAGAAGAACTCGCTTTGCACACAACTGAAGGGGGCGGCGATTCGCTTAATTTGCGTATTCAACTGCCATCTTTGACGTTGCGCGGGCTCGCCAGCGGATCAGTTGGAGAAAAGGCTCGCAATGTGATTCCGACATCTGCGATTGCCGAATTAGAAATGAGATTGGTTAACGGCAATGATCCTGAGGCGATGCTCGATCTTGTTGAAGCCCATATTAAAAAAGAAGGGTGGCATGTCGTTTATGAGGAGCCGAGCCTAGAGACACGTCGATCACATAAAAAGGTGTTGAAGTTTGTTCGTGATACGGAAGGGTTTCCCGCTTCGAAAGTGGCGATGGATCGGCCGGAAATACAAGAAGTTATTAGTGGATTAAAATCATTTACCGGGGATCGTGGTGTCTTTCTGCCCGCAACCGGGGCATCGAACAGAATTTATGGCTTAATCTTTAACGATATCGGAAAGCCTGGAATCTGTATCAATACAGTTAATCGAGATAACAATCAGCATGGGGCTAACGAGAATGTCCGTATCGGCAACCTATGGTATGGGGCTGATATTTTGTCTGTTTTATTGACACTGCCATAAGCAATGCTGGAACTCAGCCCCTTTTGTTTAACATTGCATATAAAGCCGAAATGTTTTTAGCTTTTGACTCGTCCAAACGCTATAAACCAACAAAATCTATTAAAGAGAGAGAAAAAAATGACTGATTCAAATGAATATGTTCCCCCAAAAGTATGGACTTGGGATAAATCGTCAGGCGGCCGTTTCGCAAATATTAATCGCCCAATTGCGGGTGCCACCCACGAAAAAGAATTGCCTGTAGGCAAACATCCCCTTCAGCTTCACTCATTGGCCACGCCAAACGGGGTGAAGGTTACGATGATGCTTGAAGAGCTATTGGCGGCCGGGCACAGCGGTGCTGAATACGATGCTTATTTGATTAATATTGGTGAGGGCGAACAGTTTAGCAGCGGCTTTGTCGCGATCAATCCAAACTCAAAAATCCCTGCACTGTCTGACCATAGCACAGAGCCACCAACCCGCGTGTTCGAGTCTGGCTCGATCTTGTTGTACCTGGCTGAAAAGTTTGGTGCATTTTTGCCAACTGACCCTGCCAAACGTACAGAATGCTTGAATTGGTTGTTCTGGCAAGTAGGAGCTGGACCCTACGTCGGCGGTGGTTTCGGCCATTTCTATGCGTATGCGCCAGAAAAATTCGAGTATGCGATTAACCGTTTCACGATGGAAACGAAGCGTCAGCTTGATTTGCTGGATCGTCATCTCGCTGAAAACCAGTTCATGGTCGGCGACGAGTATACGATTGCTGATATGGCGATCTGGCCTTGGTATGGTGGATTGGTTATCCATGACTCGTACAAGGGGTCTGAATTTTTAGAGGCTCATACGTATACAAATGTGATTCGTTGGGCCAATGAAATTGGAGATCGTGAGGCAACCAAACGGGGCCGGATGGTAAATCGTGGATTCGGACCACTTGAAGAGCAGTTGCGTGAGCGTCATGATGCCAGCGATTTTGAGACGAAGACACAGGACAAACTTGAAGGGTAGGCTTCGCTCAAAATAAGTGTTAACAACTTTAGAAGGTCTGATTTTTTTAATCAGACCTTTTTTTATGCGCCACTTCCGAGTGATATCCAATATTTAGCGAGCCATTTGGCCTTTAGCATCGCTTTCAGAGACTTTGGTTCATTAATGTGTGGGTGTCGTTCAAAACGATAAGCAGCCCTACGGAATAATAATTTCAGGGGGCTTAAATACTCGATACGAACCATCGGTAGGAATGGAGCCATTTAATAGCCCAGCCTCTAAATTCTTAAAAAACAGGTTCACATCAGCCGGAAAATAAACATCAAATTTACGGAATGGAGCCAATTGAAAACGCCCTTCAATATTCCCATTAGGCAGCCGCCCCAGTGCAGATTGAGCAATGACCGCAAAAACCTCATGCTCAATGTTTCTAAGCGCTGAAGAAACAAGACAAGGTCGCGCCTCTGACACAAATTCGTACTGATCTACATCAGCGCCAATACATCGGACAGATTCAGAGTTAGCAGCTTCAATCAAAGCCCCCTTTGCTGTCTCACCTCCGGCCGCAAAAATCACATCAGCCCCATTGCCTATCATAAACCGAGCCGTTTTCGCTCCCCATTCCGCATCATTCAATGCCTCAAGCGTTTCTTCAGGGTGATAAAGAACAATGACTTTGATTTGCGGGTCGACCGCCTCTACACCGGCTTTAAATCCTTCCCGGTAGCCACGATAAACGGGGGATCGAAACGTGCTTAAAACGACCCCAATCGTATCAGATTGAGTCACCGTTGCCGCCAAGACACCGGCTAAAAAACCAGCTTTCTCTTCAGGGAAAACAACTCCAGCCACGTTGTTTGAAACGATATACTGATCTTGATCGATACCGACAAACGTTATATCAGGATATTTTTTCGCAGCTTCGATAGTCGGTAAAAGCAGATCATATCCAGCCGTAACAACAAGATCATATTTCTGATCAGCAAAAAGCTCAATATTTTGCACATACTCATCGGCCGATCTTGTTTCAACAAAACTCACAGTCGCAGCTAAATCAGCCTCTGCCCGCCTAACCCCGTTCCATGCAGATTGATAAAAAGAGCCATCATCAATCTGGCCACCGTCCGTCAAAAACCCGATACAAAAGTTGTCCTGTTCCGCGCACAACAGCGACTCAGCCTCTGATGTTGGCTTAGGTAATTCACGAGTAACCGGAGTCGCCCCACCTGGCGAAGCTGGCTCAGGTGAAATAGAGAGGGGCACGTTTGAGCAGGCAAAGAGGGATATAGCCCAACAAATGACAAAATTCTTCATGAATGAATATCGCATATCACACCTTTAAACATCTTTCCGGCCGCTTTTTCGGTTTATTCAAACCGATACACAGCTGTTTCAGGATAAAAAGATTGCCAACCAAACCAAAAAGAAATATGGCCTCCCAACCGTTTAAGGGATTCTTGATTCGGACCGATTAATTGATCTTCCTGAATCTCCCAAACTCGATCATCCTCATCGATCAGAACACCATCGGCCGTTAATTCAAATAAATGATCCCCTCGTTCAAACGCCCGTATTTCGCCACCCGCGCTATAGGTGATGTACTCCAGCTCGTAGCTGTATCCGTATACATTGATATTGCTGCTAGCAGCGATTAGTACGACGTTTATGCCGCCCAATTGGTCATTGATAACCGGCTCAGCTCCAAACGCCTCAACCGGATAAGCTCCGGCTGCATCATCTACTTGAAGCGCAAAGACTTGTGTTTTAGCAGGCAACCGATCATCGATTTCACCTACCGGAAACAAAAGCTCTTCGCGCACAAAATAGTCTCCATAAGCAGCCCCGGCCGTGTAATCGCGAAAGGTGCCGGTTTCGAGAGGGACAACAGTGGCGTCAGGATGCTGTGCCTGCCATGCTTCAATGGTTGTAATCACAAGTGGCAAAATTTCTAGCTGATCGACTTGCCCGACAAGCGGCCCCATCACCGGTCGGCCGGTGAGTTGATTCCAAAGGGTGTTCGTTTGGCGGTCATACATCAGCTTATTGCTCCGGTAGAGCAAGCCGCTGCTGCCAAAATCAATAGGAGCTTCACTGGCAGGATGGGTTGTTTTATAGGCAATCGCGGAGCCGCAAAGCGTACAGTATGCGATCGAAACTGCTTCCCCACCGACCACATCATTCGCCATCTCGTGCCAATCCATAATCCGCAACGGGTAAGCCCGATGATCACCGTTTATTGATAGCCCAAAAACCGCATCTTTGGGGGTAAACCCTTTCGCTTCAGCGATGGGAACCTGCTTGATGAAATCGAGTGCGGGAATGCCATCTTTAGCCACACCTCCCCAAACGACCTCTTCGACTCTAAAGTTTTCGGCCGTCATTCCCTCAAAAAATCGGCCAAAATCAGAATCAACCCCCGTAAACAGCTCACCTTTCCAAGCCGTATAACCGGCCGGTGGCCCGTGCGATGATCGGCTATACCAAGTGACCCAATCGGCCCATTCATCTCCTAAGCTCTCACCCGATAGTTTTTCTAGAGCCGCAACCGTTTCGGCCGATCCGCTCCAATCGTTTAAGCCTACTTGCCCGGCCCAATACAGATCGATTAGCGGTGCTAGAAAAACAGGATCACCAGAGTCCACAATGGTTTTAAATGCGGCCGTGTGAGTTTGCTCATCGGCCGAAAGCAGGTCGTTTAATAGTTTAGCCTGATCAAGCTTAGCCTCGCTTGAACAGGCTGTTGCTAAGGAGGAAAAGAAGAAAATTAAAAAAAGGATAAAGGAATGGAGCGGAGCGTGGTGCTTAAAGCAGTTAGGCCGGCTTGTTGAAAAATCTTTCACTACGAACCTTCCTATCCCTATCTTCTTTCTCTTTCTCTTTCTCTATTTTTATTCAAAATCGATTATGCTAGCCAGCGCCGTTCCGTATCGATTTTGGTAACGATCGAAATTGGCAGCAACTTCTTCAGGTGCCAGCGGTTCAGGAGTACCGATTTGCAGGGCCAGCCACACCGTTTTCGCAATATCTTCAACCATCACGGCCGATTTCAACGCCTTTTCAACCGTTTTGCCAATCGTAAATACCCCGTGGTTGCGCATCAGGATCGCTGTGCAGCTCCCAATTGAGCGCAGAATTTCTTCACCGATCTCTTTGCCTCCAATTGAGGCGTACCCTCCAACCGGAATCTCGCAGCCAAATTCATCCGCAATGGCGGTTAACACCACCGGAATCGGCCGATTAACGGCCGCAAACGCCGTCGCGTAATTGCTGTGCGTATGGACAATGCCCAAAACATCTTCGCGCCCTTTGTACACCCACAGGTGAGACGCCGTATCTGACGAAGGTCCTTTGTCCCCTTCAACCACTTCACCTTTCATGTTAACCACAACCAAATTTTCAGCCGTTAGCTCTTCAAAACTCACCCCCGAGGGTTTGATCACAACTAATCCGGTTTCAGGATCACGGCCGCTGGCATTTCCGCTGGTCATCGTGACCAGCCCTTCTTTAGGCAAAGTGATGTTCGCTTCATAAACTCGTTGTCTTAATTCTTCTAGCATCATATTTTCTACCGCATCTTTTCGTCGGCCAAGCCACCGGCTATCATTTTGTCAACCACCCAGCTGCGGGCATCTCGAATAATTTGCAAGGAGTCAGGGGAATCATCGTTCCACATTTCGAGCATGACCGGCCCACCGTAATTTACATCGTTCAACGCTGAAAACGCTTCGACAAAGGGGGTGATTCCTTCACCAAACGGCACACGACGAGGCTCTCCCGGCCGGGTGTCTTTAACATGCAACCCGACATAATGGTTTGCACCCCGCTTAATTTCACCAACCACGTCTAAACCGTGTTCAGCTAAATTCCCAATGTCCGGATAGACTTGGAACCACGGCGAGTTAAACTCTTCGACAAATTCCATCGCTGTACTCACCGACATCACATCGTTTCCATCTACATTTTCTAAGGCCAACATCACCCCAGCTTTTGATGCCTCTTCTAAAGCCATCGCTAAACCGTCCCGAAAACGTTGGCGTGTATCGGGCAAGTGGTCTTCGTAATACACGTAATATCCAGCCAGCTGAATCGTGCGAATGCCTGTGTCAACAGCGAACTCAATCGCCTTAAGCATCAGCTCGTGCGCTTTGGCCCTGATCTTAGGGTCAGCACTCCCATACGGATATTTTCGATGGCAGCTCAAGCAGAGCGTCATCACTTTGACTCCTGTAGCAGAGATGGCATGTCTAAATCCGGCCCGTTCGGCCGCAGACCAATCCAATCGCGCCTGCCGATGATCAGTTTCATCGACCGAAATCTCGACAAAATCAAACCCGGCCGCCTGCGCCATCTCCAAGCGCCCCTGCCAATCTGTATGAAATGGCAGCGCTTTTTCGTAAATTCCAATCGGCAAAATTTTTCCCATACTTTTTAGCGAACGATGTCGCCCCCCACAGCATCTAATAATTCTTCAACTTCTTGAGCGTTGGTAATCGTGTGGTCCCCAAACTGGCTCAAGGCCAATCCGGCCGTCACCGTGGCGTAACGCAATCCTTTAGCAAAATCACCCTGCAGCCAACCGTGCAACACACCGGCAACAGACGCATCTCCAGCCCCAATTCGATCTTCAATGATGACCTTTCGCGCAGGTGCAAAAGCAACTCGATCCTTTTGACGGTCAAACCCCATAATCCCTTCAGACCCCATCGACATCGCCACATAATCGGCTGAAAACATCTCGCTGATCTGCTTGAGCCGTGACTCATTGTCACCCGCTAACCCAAACAATGTTTCCGCATCACGCGCTGCCATAAAGATAATGTTCGCCGCATCTAAAAACGGCCGCATTCCTGCCGCAGCAGCTTCTGGCGACCACAAGCGTGAGCGATAGTTCACATCAAAGCTCACCGGAACACCGGCCGCACGCGCCCGATTTTGCGCCTCAAACAAGGTCGCTTGCACTGTGTCAGAAAGCGGCACAGTTAGACCGGACAGATGCAACAAACGGGTATCGAGCAGGTAATCCCAATCGACATCGGCCGGAGTAATTTCTGTAAAGCAAGAGCGTTTTCGGTCGTAATAGACTTGGGTTGAGCGAGGTGGATGGGCATATTCAACATAGTAAATTCCTAGTCTAGCCGCTTCGTGCGACAGCCATTTAACGGTTGAAATATCAACTTCGGCCGTTTTAAAGTCACGTGCCACCCGACGCCCTAATGGCGAATCAGGCAGTTGGCTCGCCCAGCCCGTTTGGTGGCCCAACCGCGAAAGCAACGCCATTACGTTCCCTTCAGTGCCGGTAATGCTGATGTTAAAATTCTCAGCATCCTCCAGCCGAACCCCGGCCGGAACGCAGTAACGCAGTTTGCCTTCACCTATCGTCGTTGCTTGAAATCGAGCCATATGAACTATCCCCAAGTTTCGCTAAATGCGGTCTGGAATGACAGAGCGGCCGCGGCCGGATCATTCGCTTTCACAATGGCGCGCCCAGCGATAAAAATATATACCGGCACCCCTTTGAACCTCGGAATATCAGCGACTTTAACCCCGCCAGTCACCGTCACCTTCATCCCTAAATTGTGTAGCTTTTGAATCGTCTCAAACGAGCTTTCTTCCCAAGTCAAAATACCTTTTGCCTCAAGGTCGCGGCTCCGTTTAAAGATCACCTGCTGCACCCCCAAGTCGGCCCAACGTTTAACTTGATCAAACGTCCAGCCATCGCTCAGTTCAATCTGCATATCTTTGTTTTCACGCGACTGGGCTTCGGCTAATACCACCTCAAACGAACTGGGGGCCGCACCACTCACAACACTGACCCAGTCTGCATTGGCATCAAAACACATTTTAGAGATGATGCTTCCCGCTTCAGCGATGCGTACATCGGCCAAAACGGTTTTGTTTGGAAATAGGCTTTTGATCGCCCGCACCGCGTGCATCCCTTCTGAAAGGCACAAAATCGTACCGACTTCGATCACATCGATATGATCGGCCGCTTTTTGCAGCGGACCTAATGCAGAGGGGAGGTCATAGGTATCTAAAGCAATTTGTAGTAATGGTTTGTTCATAGTTTCCAGTCGGCAGTGATCAGTTTTCAGTTTCTTAACTGACGACTGATCACTGACAACTATTTATCCCTTCACCGCTCCAGCCGTCATTCCCTGAATGATCTGGCGGGCAGAGAAAAATGTCAGAATCAGAGGAGGAAGCAAGATAAGTGTTCCCATCGCCATAATGAGCCCCCATTGCACCCCGGACTGATCGATAAAAAGGGTAGTTTTTACTGGCAAGGTGTAAGTTCGGCGGCCAGTTAAAATGAGGCCTAAAATAAATTCATTCCATGCGATGCGGAATGTAAAAATAGCGGCGACAGCATAGCCACCACGCATCAAGGGTGAAATAATGAGTCGAAAAACCTGAAACGGAGAGGCCCCATCAACGATGGCCGCTTCTTCAAGGTCAACTGGAATTTGTTGGATAAATCCGACGAGAAGCCAGATCACAAACGGTAAATTTAACGCAGAGTAAAAGAGAACGAGCCCCAGTCGGCCGTCAGCCAACCCATCTATAAAGATTTGGCACAACCCGTCTAGAAAGTCGCCTTCGGCCGTGCAAAGCGCACTCTGGCTTATCCATTCCAAATAGCGATTGTGCCAAGCAGAATCGACCCAGAGTAGCTCCCAACGGTTCCACAGTCCGAAAATAGGGACTGTCAAAACGACAGGGGGAACCATACGAACCAACAGCGTACTGCTGGCCATCAATCCCCGGCCGGGAAATTTCATCCGTGCAATCGCATATGCACAATAGCTCGATACAAACAGTGTAATGCCTGTTGATAACAGTCCGACATAAACCGAACTAATCAAATGACGCACAAAATTATGGTTGGTTAAAATCTCTTGATAGTTGCTGATTGTTGGAGCAAAAAACCAAACTGGATCTCTTGACATAATCACCACTTGGCGTTTAAACGAAGTCAAAATAATGACGTAAATCGGAGCCAAAATAATGAGTGACAGGAAAATAAGCATGGAATAATGTGCGATTTTGTTCCAACGCACTTTTCGATTCAATGCCTGCTCTTCATCCGCTTGCCTTTGTTCAACTGATAAATTTGCAGCCATAATTAACCTTTCCCATCATCTTGAACCGGGTTGTTATAAATCAAAATAAAGATACTTAGCAATAGCGTGATTCCGATTAAAACCATCGAAATCGTCGACGCATAGCCTAAGTTTTGGGCAGCAAACGCTGTTTTATAGATTTTGACTGAAAGCACTTCAGTCGCTTGGGCTGGCCCACCAAAGGTCATCACAAACAGCACCTCAAGGGCACGGAACACATCGACTAAGCGAAGTAAGATCGTAACCACAATCAATGAACGGATCATCGGGAGCTTGACCCGCAAGGTCATCTGCCACCAGCTCGCTCCGTCAATGTATGCTGCATTGATAACATCGGCCGGGATCGCTTGCAGCCCCGCCAAAATAATGATGAAAATAAACGGTGTCCATTGCCAAATATCGACCGCAATAGCGGCCGGCAAAGCCGTTTCAATGTTGGCCAGATACCCCTGCTTCACAAAGCCCCAATTTTGCAGAAACGGAATCGCTTCACCAATTTGCCCCACATAATGCGGAATAAGTCCGGTCCGGCCGTCTAACATATAGCGCCAAATTAAGCCGACAATCAGCGGGGAAATCATCAGCGGCAAAATGAAAATTGTGCGGAAAATCGACGCCCCTTTAATCGGTTTTTCTAGCATAAGTGCCAAACCGATCCCAGCTATCATCTCAAGCAAGGTGGTCCAAAACGTATACTTAAGCGTCACCCAGACAGAGGTTCCAACGGTGCCATCACTAAAGAGTCGCGTATAGTTTTCGAAACTCAAAAATTCGGCCGTTTCCCAAGGGGTCCCCATATCCCAAGAGAAAAAGCTCAGATAGAGAGCGTTCCCCACGGGAATAATCAGTCCAACAACCAGCACAACCACGGCCGGTAGAATGAAAAGATAGGGCAGTAAAGTTTGTGCGGAAATTTTTCTAGTGAGCATAGTTAGTTGTCAGTCTACAGCGATCGGTTATCAATTTAGTTTCACTAGACTAATAACCGATCACTAATTTCAAATCTATGCCATCAGCTATCAATTTCCAGCAGCACTCAGCCAACTGGAAATTGACAACTAATAACTGATTACTAAGAGCTAGCGAACGTTCCAGCCATAATAGCCTTCGCGTTCCATCACCACTTCGATTTGTTCTTTAGCGGTTGCCAATGCTTCTTCAGCACTAATCAGGCCATTCAAATATTGGCCTAGCTGTTCACCCATGATTTGAGCGTTGATTTCGCCCCATTCTGGGATAAGCGGCCGCCAGTTCTCATTGGCGCATTCCATCTGCTCTAAGATCACTTCGTACTCAGGGAAGCGAGCTTGGAAGTCAGGATCAGCATATGTCGATAGACGCACAGGGTCACCGCCAGCCTCAACCATCATCCGGTCAGCTTTCTTGCTTGTCATCCATTGCAAGAACAAGAATGCCGCTTCTTTCTGATCTGAGTTCTCTGCGATACCCATCGCAAAGCCACCCGTCTCAGAGCCACAAGTACCGCCTGGCCCGACTGGATGTAAAGCGTAGCCCACGTTACCGTCAATCAAAGATTGGTTCGGATCACGTGATTGTGCTGCCACTTTTAATGCGTCTAAATACATCGCTGCATCGCCCTGCAAGAAAGCGTTGGCTTGGTCGCCAAAGCCCCAGTTCAGTACACCTTCAGGCGAATTCGCCACGATGGTGCCGAGTGCTTCGGTTGCTGCCAATGCTTCTGGTGAATCTAATGCCGAAGTCCAGTCATCATTAAAGATGTCAGCTCCATATGGGCTGGCATGCAGTAGCCAAGCGTGGGTAGCGTTTCCGCCCGTCTGTCCACGGCTGGTCATACCGGTCATGTCTGGTACTTCTTCGGTGATTGTTTCAGCTAAAGCCAATAGCTCATCGTAAGTGGTTGGCACTTCGTAGCCGTATTCTTCGAACACGTCTTTGCGATACATGAGGATCGAGGTTTCAGCGCCAAATGGCACGCCGTACAGACCCTGGCCTGTACCAGATAGGTAACCACGGTTTCCACCAGCAATCGAACCAGAATTCACATATGCAGGGATCAAATCTTCAGGATCATAATCCCGATCAACTAAATCGGCCCGTGTAAAGAGTTGACCTAAATCGGCCAAGTACCCTTTGTTTACAAAGTCGGTTTTGTTGAAGATAACCCATGCGACGACGTCGTACTCGCCACCAGCCGGATTGCTTAATTCAAGCACCTGTTTGTCTCGCATCGCTTGATACTCGATGTAGTCGAGCTCAACGTTGATGCCGGTTTCGGCCGTGAATTCTTCCACGACTGACTTCGCCACATTAAATGTCGAAAGCGAAGGCCAGCTCACTACAATCGTTTCACCTGCATAAGGTGCATATCGTTCTTCGTCGGTCGCGTAATACCCTTCACGATCCATCACGGCCGTGATTTGTTCTTGAGCTGCTGCCAATGCCTCTTCAGCACCGACCACACCATTTAGGTATTGCCCCAGCTGTTCACCCATAATCTGAGCATTAATTTCGCCCCATTCTGGAATCAACGGCCGCCAGTTTTCATTGGCACATTCCATCTGTTCCAAAATGACTTCAAACTCTGGGAATTGGGCCTGTAACTCAGGGTCTGCATAGGTTGATAAGCGGACAGGGTCACCGCCCTCTTCAACCATCTTGCGATCCCCTTCTTGACTCGTCATGTATTGCAAGAACAAGAACGCCGCTTCTTTCTGATCTGAGTTCTCAGCGATACCCATCGCAAAGCCACCCGTTTCAGAACCACAGGTTCCATCTGGACCAACTGGATGTAGTGCATAACCAACGTTGCCATCAATCAAAGATTGGTTTGGATCACGTGATTGAGCAGCTACTTTCAAAGCGTCCAAATACATCGCTGCATCGCCCTGCAGGAAAGCGTTGGCTTGGTCGCCAAAGCCCCAATTCAACACACCCTCGGGTGAATTAGCCACAATTTGGCCCAAAGCTTCTGTTGCAGCCAAGGCTTCAGGGGTATCTAGGGTAACGTTCCATTGGTCATCAAAAATATCGGCACCATATGGGCTAGCGTGTAACAACCATGCATGGGTTGCGTTGCCGCCCGTTTGTCCACGACTGGTCATACCGGTCATGTCTGGCACTTCTGCAGTGATCGTTTCTGCCAAGGCTAACATTTCAGGATAAGTCGTTGGCACGTCATACCCATACTCTTCAAAAATGTCTTTGCGATACATCAAGATCGATGTTTCAGCTCCAAATGGTACACCGTACATCGCTGATGTTGGACCGGACAAATAACCCCGTCGGCCACCAGCAACTGAACCAGAATTCACATAAGCTGGAATTAAATCTTCACGATCATAATTTGGATCAGTAATCGCTGCGTTGGTGAACATTTTCGAAAGATCAGTCAAATAACCTTTGTTCACAAAGTCAGTTTTATTAAAGATAACCCATGCCACGACGTCATATTCGCCACCGGCCGGATTGCTCAATTCAAGTACCTGTTTGTCCCGCATCGCTTGATATTCGATGTAGTCGAGTTCAACGTTGATGCCGGTTGCCGCACTGAATTCTTCAACCACACTTTGTGCTTTGTTGAAGGTTGATAACGAGGGCCAGCTCACTACAATTGTGCTACCATTTAGTCCGTTGGCCTCTGCGACAGCCGCATAGGTTGCCAGGGTTGAAGGACCATCGGCCGACATCGCTGGGCCAGACTCCATCTCACCTGATTCTGGTTCAGCCTCTTCTTCCTCTGCGCCAGTTACAGCCTCTGCAACTTCTCCAGCCGCTTCCTCAACTGATTCAACAGCTTCCTCAGCCTCTTCAGCAACAGTTTCGGCTGCTGTCTGTACTTCTTCTGCAACTTCTTCAATTACTTCTGCTGGGTCGCTACCACAAGCAACCACAAGCAAAGCGATCAAAGAAATCATCACAAGGTACTTGATTTTTGAATACACAGTTTTCATTAATCCTTCTCCTATCTAGATTAGAGCCTTCCAGAGACTAACGTCTGAAAGTAGTGTGATATTTTTAAGTTTTCGGCCTGATAGCCATCAAGCTGAAAACCGGTAACTACAGCAACGATTTAAATGGCAAATCTGGTTCGCTAACAAACGCATCTTCAAACCCACGGGGGTAGTTGTAGATAATCTTGTCTTTATCAGTTGGGAAAACATACTTGCCTCCCACCTGCCAAATAAACGGTTTAAATTGATATTGATGCCGATCTTTACGCATCTTCCATAGCACCAAAATTTCGTTAGGGTCTGCCTGGAAATTAGTCCAGATATCATGGTGTACCGGTATAACAACTTGTGTGTTTAGGCACTCGGCCATTTTGAGCAAATCGATTGAGGTCATTTTGTCAGTCATGCCGCGCGGGTTATCACCAAAAGAACCCAATGCCACATCGATTTTGTGCTTGTTTCCATGGTCTGCATACCAGTTTGAGTAATGTGAGTCACCGCTGTGGTATAAGTTCCCGCCCGGGGTTTTGATGAGATAGTTAACCGCTTTGGCATCCATGTCTTGCACAGGCTTGTCTTTCAAAACGATATCTTTGTCTAAAGGTGGAGCTGTTACCAATTCTGTGCGATCAAACGAGTCAAGGACCACGAGTTCGATATCCCCAATCTGTAGCACATCGCCTGGTTTGACCACTTTGCATCGCTCTTCAGGTACACCCCAGCTCATCCATAAATCAACACACGTTTGGGGGCCAATAAATGGCACTGTGTCTGGGCAGTTCTGCATGACGGCGGCCGCCACATGTGGATCGATATGATCTCCATGATCATGGGTTGCTAGCAATGCATCGAGCTGTTTAATGTGGAAAGGATCTAACACGCAGACAGAATTCCGTAAGTTCGGCTGGAGTTTTTTGACACCAATTGCCCGCATGTGCTGATGCTTATCTGTCATCCACGGGTTTTTCTTCGTGCGTTTGCCGCTTTTAACCCATAAGTCAAAACATAAATTGGTGTTGCCTTCTGTTTTTACCCAGATGCCGGTACATCCCAGCCACCACATTGCGAAGGTTCCTGGCTCAACCACTTCCTCTTCTATTTCTTCATTTAGCCATGTGCCCCATAGCGGGAATTGGCTGAGAATCCAAGACTCTCTAGTAATTTCGTTGATATTCATTCAGGACATATCTCCGTTGTTGAATTAAAATCTCATTTTTGCACACAATTTCTGTTTATGAAATAATGTGCACGGAAATTAGCAAATATCACAAATTGAGTCAAATTAATTTGGTGAAGTTGAACAGATGTGCATTGTTTTTGCCTGAATCTGCTTTTTTTTCGGGAATATGTGCAAAATGCAGCGAATACACAGATCAAAGATTATGAAGGAATGAGACATTATGCAGAGCCATGAAGATATGCTGGTGCAGGTGGCCCGGCTTTATTATGAAGACCAATTGACACAGGCTGAAATCGGCCGGCGGATGAATACATCTCGCTCAACGGTGTCACGGATGCTGAAAGAATGTAGGGACCTGGGTGTTGTTAATATCAAAATCAACTACCCATGGAAGCGAATTTACGCTTTAGAAAACGAGCTGTGCCAGCGTTTTGATCTGCGAGAATGCAGGGTGTTAGAAAGCAAAGATCGACCAATCGACCAGACAATGAAGGGGATGGGGTTGCTAGCGGCCGATTTTCTTGATAATTTTTTGCAAGATGGAATGACTCTGGGAGTCTCTTACGGCCGGACGATTGCGGCCGTCATCGAGCAGCTTGCCCCATCAAAACATATCGATTTAACTGTGGTGCAAATTCTTGGCGCTCTGGGGTCTGGAAACCCCCTCATTGAAGGCCCCGACCTTGTACGCTCCCTTGCAAACCTGTACAAAGCCAAATATCACTATCTGTATACCCCGCTTCTTGTCGAGTCAAATCATACGCGCGACTTACTGATGCAAGAGCCAAATATTAGCGAAACACTCAAACGCGGCCGCCAGGCTGATACGGTCATTTTAGGCATTGGCGCGCATGAAAACGAAGACTCAGGATTAATTTGGACCGGTTACATGGGTAAAAAAGAGTTTGCCTTCTTGAAAAGCCGAGGGGCCGTTGGGCATATGGCCGCCCAGCATTATGATCAAAATGGGAAGGTTTTGGACATAGGCTTGAATAAACGGGTGATTAGTATCGGTTTAGAGGCTCTTAAACAAATTGAAACCGTCATTGCAATAGCTGGTTCAACCGAAAAAGCGCCAGCGATATCCGGTGCCTTAAAAGGGAAGTACATTGATGTATTAATTACTGATGACACCGCGGCCGCTGCGATATTGCAACTGGGGGAATAATAGCGCGGCTTTTCTCCTAAGTGCAGTTTTAGCCATATTGTTCACCCTAATTGTTTACTAAAGCGGTTTAGAAAATTATTTTTATTAACCGATATCCTTGAAACTTTATAGGGTGATCTGAATCGAAGTGCTGCAATGCAGTCCGTAAACCACTGGAAATCTGAAGTTTTTTATTTGACCCTCCTTAAAATATATGATAGTTTCCCTTTCTGAATCGGTTTAGTTAAATTTAGGTTTCCCTATAATCGATTTAGCTTTTAAATGTTGTCAGTCATCGTAAAAATAATTAGGAGAAGAAGAATTATGAAAAGCCCCCGTTTTTTCATGAAGCTGCTAGGACTCACTTTGTTAGCCTTAGCAGTGGCTGCCTGCCAGCCTCAAGTTGTTGAAGTCGTCAAAGAAGTCGAAGTCATCAAAGAGGTAGAGGTTGAAGTTGTTAAAGAAGTTGAAGTTGAAGTCACTGTTGAGACTGTCCGCATCGAAGAAGTTGAGAAAGAGATTCAGGTGACAGTTGAGGTTGAAGTCGCAGCCGACTACGTTCCTGAGGGAACCTTGAGTTCGGCTCATTCTGTCAACCATATCAATTGGGACCCCCACAAGGATCAACGGACCATTTCTCTGCACTATCTAAATCCAGTGTTCGAAGGGCTGCTACGTGAGGCCAACGACGGCCGATCATTTATCCCTGAATTGGCTACAGGATGGGAAGAAGATGAAACCGGTGTAACTTTCACCTTACGTGAAGGAGTCACTTTCCACGATGGCACCCCGTTTAATGCGGACGCCGTTGTTGCGAACCTCGAACGTGTCAAAGAAGTAGGACATCCTGTGAATAGAGGATTCCTCAAAAACGTCGTGTCGGCCGAAGCGATCGACGATCTAACCGTCCGCTACAACTACAGTGAGTTTGACGGAACTGTTTTACTCACACTATCCCGTTTTGCAGGCAAAATGCTGGCTCCTTCATCATTTGAAACTGTGAGCGATAATAATCCAGTTGGAACTGGCCCATACGTTTATAACGCTGACAAATCAAATCCTGACAATACATTTAAAGTCTACGATTTTAATCCAGATTACTGGAACACAAATGCACAGCCGGTCGCCCAAGTTGAAATAACAACAGTGACCGACCAAGCAACTTCAGTTAATGCTTTATTAGCTGAGGAATTCCATACGATTCAAGTGAGTGCAATCCCTCTTATTGGCCAGTTAGAAGCGGCCGGAATGGTGAACTCAAGCCAACCAGCCGTTGCATGGAGTGCCCATATTCTTGACCGCACCGGCGAAATTGTGCCAGAACTAGCTGATGAGCGCGTTCGCCGCGCCATGAGCTTTGCGCTAGATCGTGACGCTTATTGGCAAGTACTTAACTTCGGGGCTAAATCTACTCAGCATGCATTACCTGGTGGCTACGCCTACAATGAAGATATTGAAGACCTTAATCTCAATATGGAAAAGGCACTTGAACTGATGGCTGAAGCGGGCAACCCAACCTTCACCGTTGACGTCCCATCATTTGGCCCTTTCAATGCGCGGAATGCGTTTCTAGCCAGCTCTTGGGAACCATTGGGGATCACGATAAATATCATTGAAGTCAACAACATTTTCTCAGGTTGTACGCAAGCTGAAGGTGTCTTCCCGATCGGTATTTGCCCGATCAACGAACGCCACATCAAGCACTTTGTTGAAAATCGTTTATTGCCAGATGGCTTCTTGAATCCATACGGTCATATCGATGAAGAGATCATTGCGCTCCATGCTGAAGCTGCACCGCTACCACTAGCTGAAGCTGAACCGATCTATGCTGAAATCGCTAAAATTTCGGCTGAGAAAGGGTACATCATCCACTTGGGCTGGGCTGCTAGCCCCGTTCAGTACGACCCCTCTCGTATTTCAGGGGTTGACGTCCGCTTTATCTACCCAGGTACTTACAACGTCGGTGACGTTTCACTGAACCAATAAGTTCCTGTTACAACAAGTAGAAGGGTGAGATCGTTCTTACCACATCTGCTTGTCTTAGTCATTCCAACAAACGTGGCCGACCCTAAAGCAAGAAGTCGGCCACGTTTTAACTTTTTACTCCACAGCATTTTGGGACATGGCAGGGGTGTCTAAACTGCCAACCCAAAATCGTTAATCAAAAATCGCTGATGTTTAAACTAATTGCCAGACGCTTTTTAACAACCATCCCTCTCTTGTTTGTCATTTCAATACTTGCTTTCAGCATGGTTCATCTCATGCCGGGTAGCATCGCTATGATCATTTTAGATGCGGGTGCCACAGAAGAAGGTATTGCGGCATTAGAAGCTGAGATGGGACTTGACCGGCCTCTAGTCGTGCAATATTTCGACTGGCTAGGCAGTGCTTTGCAGGGAGATCTGGGCCGTTCCCTCTTTTTTACGGCGCCTGTTCGAGAACTCATCAGTGATTCATGGACTGTGACCGCTTCAATTGTGCTTGGCGGTATGGTCGTGGGGGTCACTCTGGGGCTGTTTTTAGGGGTTGTGGCTGGTCTACGGCCGGGCTCAGTGCTCGACCGTGTCTCAACAATTGGAGCCTCTGTCGGAGTCGCCTTACCCGCTTTTTGGTTAGCCATCATGTTAGCCCTGCTTCTTGGGGTCCGCTGGAATATTTTTCCGGTTATAGGCTACACCCGTTTTTCCGAAAGCCCGTTGGGTTGGCTCAATAGCATCGCTTTATCTAGCCTGGCTATGGGTATCCCCTCAGCCGCCTTAATCGCTCGCCAAATGCGTAGCTCCATGGCGAACGTATTGCAATCCTCCTATATTCGGGCGCAACGGGCGATGGGGCTCAGCCCGTGGCATATTGTCACAAGGCACGCCTTAAAAAATGCGATGATCCCTGTGATTACAGTGATCGGCTTTCGGTTGGCCGTTGTCGTTGGGCAAGCGTTCATTGTTGAAAACGTCTTTGTTTTACCAGGGCTAGGCAGGCAGTTGGCTACCGCGGTACAACAGCAAGACGTCATCTTTGTTCAGGGTGGCACGATTGTTGTCGCCGCATTTATCGTTTTTTCAAATATGTTTATCGACATCATTTATGGATTTCTAAATCCAAAGGTGCGTGTTTCGTAAATTATGGCCACTCTGATCGAAACAAAAAAACAAGAAAAGTCTCTCTCAAATTTCGGCCGATTTTGGCAACGGTTCCGCAAACAAAGGTTGGCGATTTTATCAGCCATCTTTTTACTGTTTATGGTATTTGTCGCCATTTTCCGGGACCAGCTGATGCCGTTTACAAAGGATAGTGCAGACTTTTTTAGCACTTACTGCCAACCGTCTTTCATGTCAAACGAAGACGTTGTCACCTGTCTCAATCCAGAAGAGCATCTATTTGGCACCGATGATTTAGGGCGTGACGCATACTCTCGGTTGATTTATGGGGCACGCATATCGATGCAGGCATCACTTTTGGGAGTTGCGATCGCCATCGTCCTGGGATTACCCATCGGCATGCTGTCCGGTTTTATAGGCGGCCGTTTTGACCGTGCCGTCATGTGGGTCGTCGATGTCATATTTTCACTACCAGGGATTTTAATCGCCTTCGGTGTCATTGCAGTCTTAGGCAATGGGCTTCTCAATGCGATGATCGCTGTGGGGGTGGTGCTGTCAACCCGATTTGCTCGGCTGTCTCGTGGCGTTGTGCTGGCTGAGCGGGAAGAGCTATATGTTGATGGGGCAAGAGTCGGTGGTTTGTCGACCCTTTCAATTGTGTTTAAACATATCTTGCCTAACATCGCCCCCCCCCTCATCGTTCAAACCTCACTACTTTTTGGCGCAGTCATCCTAATCGAAGCGGGATTGAGCTTTTTGGGTGTCGGCGTTCCGGTAAGTGAACCTAGCTGGGGCCGAATGCTGGCGGAATCGCGCTCAGTCTTAATCAGCAATCCGTTTTTATCTGTTCCTCCAGGGCTGGCTATCGCCATCACTGTTTTGGCTTGGAACATTTTAGGGGATGGGTTACGTGATGCGTTAGGGCGCGACATCTCAAATAATCAGCTTACGACTTCGGCAAAGTTGCAAAATAAAAAGAGTAGCTCTGGCAAAAGTCATATCAGCAAAGAGTCGGCCACAAACGCCGCCCTGATGCTTTCAAACATTGAGGTTCGCTTCCCAACGCCACGCGGTGTAGATGTAGAAATCTTGAGAGATGTTTCTTATTCAGTGGCTCCTGGAGAAACGCTAGGCATTGTCGGGGAATCAGGCTCGGGCAAAAGCATGTCGGTGATGGCGGCAATGGGAATTGTGCCATCGCCGGGGCAAATATCGGCCGGAAATGTGTTTGTCACCAAGCAAAACATCACCGAAATGTCAGAAAGCGAATTGCGCCAATTACGTGGCAAAGAAATTGCTATGATCTTCCAAGAGCCAATCGCCTCGCTGAATCCGGCATTAACCGTAGGGCAACAGCTCATTCAGCCGATGCAGGTCCATTTGGGCATGAGCAAAAGCGAAGCCTGGGCCGAAGCGACCACGTTGCTCCGCAAGGTTCGCATCCCAGAGCCTGAACGACGGATGGATGAATATCCCCATCAGTTCTCAGGCGGAATGGCCCAGCGCGTCGGCATTGCACGAGCCTTATCCTGCAATCCTAAGGTGCTCATTGCAGACGAGCCGACGACCGCTTTAGATGTCACAGTACAAGGGCAAATCATCGATCTGCTCAAGGACCTTCAACGAGATTTAGGCTTAGCCATCGTCTTTATCACTCATGATTTGGGTGTTATCGCAGAAGTAGCAGATCGTATCGCTGTCATGTATGCGGGTGAAGTGGTTGAAACCGGCGATGTCCGAGTTGTCCTGACCAATCCCAGACACCCTTATACCAAAGCGCTACTCGAAACGTTGCCCCATCATGGCAAACCGGGTGAACGTTTGCCTGTGATTGAGGGATTGGTTCCCCCACCTACAGATTGGCCTACAGGCTGTCGATTCCATCCGCGCTGTGCTTATGCAACGGCCGTTTGTTCGAACGGTGCTGACTTCGAAATGCGGCCGGTTCGTGACAAAACAACTCCTAGCCAAGAACACTTTAGCCGCTGTATTCGGGTGGATGAAATCAACTTTAGTTAGACACGGAGATGGCAAATGCCAGATATTGAAAGTTTAGGATACGAGTTAGTGTACAAAGCGGCCGAAGGCGTTTCCGCTCCAGAAAACCTTGACAGCAGTGATGGGAAAATTGCGGTTCGGAGCCAACTACGGGCACTGACCGGCATGCAAAAAGAAGCGCTTGTTTACGACAGCGCAAGCGGCACTCAATGG